>JACQXT010000055.1:0-7079 GCA_016208665.1 Chitinivibrionia bacterium
TCCTCACCCGCGCCCGCTTCGCGAAGCTTCCCGCCTGCGGCGGGTGATCTTCGCTCGCTCCGCGCGAACGGTTCGTGAACCGCTCGTCCTTCACGCAATTGCTCTTGCGGCCTACTTCGCTTCTTCTTTCTTGGGCTTGTTTTCCTCGAAGATCGCGTCGTCTATCTTCTCGTTGAAGGTGATCGTTTCCCAGAAGTATTCCGTGGCTTTCTCGCCGTTATGGTAGCCGACGACATGGAACGGAACCTTCATGCCGGCTATGTCGCGGTAGTCGTCCATGAGTACATGAGTCGTTCCGCTCTCTTCGATCCTGCGCACGGGGAAGCGGGTCGCCGTGTCGATATCGAAGAGAAGCGTATCTCCGTCCTCGACCACGCCGACGCGCTGAACGGTCGACGCGGCGATGAGAGAATCGTCGGGGACGTCCTTGACAACGAAGAACGTATCGCACGCGGCGAGGAAATGTCCGACGCCGTCGATCCGCTTCATGGTATTCGTGAGCTGTTCGGTGTACCGCGGATTCTGCCTGATGCCCAGGTTGACGTCCACCCATACCTCTCCGGCGTTGTAGTAATAAATGAAGAAGAACGGGTGGTCGTACGCGCTGAAATCCTGGTCGAACTTCATCTTATCGGGCTTCTTGATGAACTGGGTCGCCTTCGCCTGCAGCGTTCCCCAGCCGGGCCGAATGGAGACCATGCGGCCGGAATCGATCCTCGTCTGCCAGCCGGTCGTCTTCTGCATGCCTCCGAGCGCCTCGAGGGATTGCTCGAGTATCTGTTTCGCCTCGGCCTGTTGCGCGGCCGCCTCGTCCGCGCTCTGGTCCGCACGGGACGCCGGCGTCCAGACGGCGAAGAAAACGGCGAGGGCGGCGGCGAACATGGCGCCGCGCCCGGCCAAACGGTATCTCTGTATGTTCAGGGTCATATCTATCCTCCCCCGTGCTAGACGGTAAGTTCGATGTGGGCTTTCACGAGTTTGTTCCGAACCGGTATGTTGTACGGGCACGAGCTCGTGCACGGGCCGGCGCAACCGGCGCATTGGGACGCGTTCCGCGAGGCGGGCAGCGACGCGTAGCGCTCGATCGCATATTTCTCGCGCTGGTAACTATTGAAGTACAGGCTGTACCTCAGAATGTCGTGGATGGGAACGTTCTTCGGGCACGAGCCGAGGCATCCCGCGCACCCGGGACGGCAGTACTCCTTGTCGAGCAGCATGCCGTACTTGTTGAGGGCCTTTTGCTCCTTCGGAGAGAGCTGCTTCTGGCCGGATGCGGCGACGAACTCGTCCACCTCTTCGAACGTTCTCGTCGTGAGCGAAATCGTGTCGACGTTCGCATAGGCGAGCATCCATTTGAGGAGCGCCTGTCTCACGGTTCGCCCTTCCTGCATGAATTCGGAGTAGTCGATTTTTCTCGCGGCCGAAAGGCTCTTCATCGCTACGACGGCGATATCCTTGGCGCGCGCCTTCTCGATAACCGGCTCCAAGCCTCTCGACAGGTAGTTCATTCCCGGCATGATGAGGTCGACGTCGGTGTTGTCGATGAGCCAGTTGAAATCCTCGACCATCTTCGGCCCGTGCGAGCTTGCGCCCCAGAAGCGGATCTTGCCGGCCTGCTTCGCCTTCGCGAACGCCTCGTAGATGTTCTTGTTTTCGATGCGCGCCTTGTCTCCCAGGTTGGGATCGCCGACCGAGTGGATCTGGCAGCAATCGACGTAATCCGTGTTGAGACGCTGGAGGCTCTCGTCGATCGCGGTCGTTATCTGTTCCATGGTCGTCTCAGGGGTGAAGAGCTCGGGTTCGAGTTTGGTGGCGACGAAGAGCTTGTCGCGCTTCGCCGGGAAGATCTGCCCGATGACCTTCTCCATGTCGTAGTACTGGCGCGCCGTGTCGACGTAGTTGATCCCGCGTTCAATCGCGTATTCGAGAAGCTCGGGCGTCTGCATTCCCGCGTTCCCGAATGAAATGTCCGAGACCTTCCAGCCCGTTCTGCCGAGCCTGCGGTATTCCTTGATGTTCGGCTTGTCGGCGGCCGGGACCGGTGGTTGTTCCTGAGGGTTCCCGCCGGTCTGAGCGAGCGGGTCGCGCGCCGTCACAGCGAGGCCCGCTCCCGCGCCGACGATGCAGGCGACGCTCTTTTCAAAAAAAGATCTTCTGGTAATGGATTTGTCGGAATCGTTCACCGTATACCTCGCTTTCGGCTGGGGTTGGCTGAATACTACACGTTCGGATGGGGGATGGGCAACTCATTATTGGTGTTGCCTCGATACTACGTATCCCTCTACTATAATGTTGCTTCAGGACGCTCTGTTTCTATCTCGCGGAGGAACCGGATATGCCGATCGATATCGAAGAAATCATGAACAACGCTCAACTGGCCGCGGCCGAATTCAGGAGATTCGGCCAGGCCGAGACCGACCGCGCCGTCGAGGCGGCATACCGGGCGGGATTCGATGCCCGGGTGCGCCTGGCCAAGCTCGCCTGCGAAGAGACGGGCCTCGGCGTGTGGCAGGACAAGGTGAAGAAGAACGTGATCGCGACGCGTTTCGTGTACGACGACATCAAGAACATGAAGACGGCCGGCGTGATCAACGAAGACAAGGAACACGACATCGTCGAAATTGCGCAGCCCATCGGCCCCATCGTGGCCATCACGCCCATTACGAATCCCACGTCAACCGTGTTGTTCAAGACGCTCATCTCGTTGAAATCCCGAAATCCGCTCGTCATACGGCCCCATGGGGCGGCCCGGAAGTGTTCCATCGAGGCGGCGCGGATCTGTTACGAAGCCGCCGTCGCGGCGGGAGCGCCCGAGCACTGCATCCAGTGGGTCGGGCGGTCGACGCGCGAGGAGACGCTCGATCTCATGGGCCACCGGAAGACCGCTTTGATCCTCGCGACCGGGTCGGTGGAGCTCGTGCGGGCCGCGTACCAGTCGGGCAATCCCGCCCTCGGCGTCGGCCCCGGCAACGTGCCGGCGTACATCGGGCAGTCGGCCGACGTTGCGTTCGCCGTCGAGCAGATCTTCATGTCGAAGACGTTCGACAACGGAACCGTGTGCGCGAGCGAGCAGGCCGTGGTCGTGCGCTCGTGCCACGTCGACGCGGCTATCGCGGAGTTCACGAAACGCGGCGCGTATTTTCTGAAAGAGGACGAGATAGAGAAGCTGGAAAGCGTAGCCTTCAACAAGGCGAACAAGGTGATGAACGTCGAAGTGATCGGGCAGCCCGCAGCGCGCATCGCGAAGCTTGCCGGGATCGACGTTCCGCCGGATACGACGCTGCTCATCGCGCGGCTCGACGAGGTGGGGCTTCACCGCCCGCTCTCGCTCGAGATTCTCGCCCCGATCCTCGCGTTCTACACGGCCGACGAGTTCGAGGAGGCCATCGAATTGTGCAGGCGCATCAACGTCAACGGAGGGCTGGGCCACACCGCGAGCATTTTCTCCCGCAACGAGGAGAAGATTCGGCATTTTGCCCAGGTGATGAACGCGGGAAGGATTCTCGTCAACACCCCCGCTTCGCAGGGAGCCGTGGGCGGGACGTACAATTCGCTGCAGCCGTCATTCACGCTTGCGTGCGGAGCGGGAGGCAAGAACATCACCACCGACAACATCACCGCGAAGCACCTCATCAACGTTCAGCGCGTCGCGAGACGGCACCTGCATCACTGCGTTCAGGATTTCGGCGAGGCATTCTACTACGACGAGTCGTTCGATTCGAGAGCCGCCGAGCTGTGGTGCGAGGGGCACCACAAGGGGTGAGGGGGCGCCGGGAGGGTTCTACTTAATGAGAACCATTTTCTTCGTCAGTGCGGCGGCGCCCGCCTGTAAGCGATAGAGATAGATTCCCGAGGCCGAGGGATTCCCGCCGGCGTCGCGCCCATCCCATATCTCATGCATACTGCCTGCGGGCCGAGGAGCGTCGATCAGCGTTTTGACCAGCTTGCCCTCGATTGTGTAAATCGCCAGGAAGACATGGATTCCCTCGGGGAGCTCGTACTCTATCGTCGTCAGGGGATTGAACGGATTCGGATAATTCTGGTGCAGGACAAGTTTCGATGGTGGATTCTGCTCTTCGGGGCGGCCCACCGGCACATCGTTGTAGCGGATTATCTCTCCGTTCTCGCGCCATACGAATACCCTTGAGCTCTGTATTGAATCAAAATAGAAGATGATGAAATCGCCCGGCAGCGCGCCTTCGTCCTGCGGCGTGTACGGATCATCGCGATACACCGGCATGACGCCGAAACTTCCTTCCGAATGCACGACATATTCTCCGCACACGGTTCTGTCCGCATCGATCGCCCGAATCGTCATTCCCGCCTGAATCGGATGATCGTCTATCCACACGCTGTCGCCCCACACGTTCACCCACTCCGTTGTCGGGATCACTTCGGAGGAGCCGGCATGCGCCTGCTCGCGCGCCGCCATGAAAGGAGGCGTGGATGGATAGACAGGGAGTCCCGGAAATAGTAATGTATCCGGCTCGTTCAATCTGAGCCAATAGGCCGATCCCGGCCGCACGATCGCCAGCGTATTCTCTCCGGGAAAGGCATGCGGTTTGTAGATGCCTGGAATGCCGCCGTCGTGCCCAAGCACGTGTTCGAGAGACGGCAGAATCGAGGCCAGTGCGTGGCCGACGGAATCCTCCTGGTACGGCAGATAGCTCGTCAGGTTGTAGCCGGGAGACAGGACGTGAGGCGACTGGTCGCTCAGCGCCTTGCCATGAATAACGAGCGTATCCGGTGCGGAGAGTTTCACACAGACGCCGTGGTAGTGATCGAGGCTCCCCAGCGTGTTGAATCCTTGAGGAATCGCAGGCGAGAAAGCGAGTCCGCCCCCGTCGAATCCGTGCGCCACGATCAAGTTGTCCCGTATCGAGTGGAACAAGGAATCGAACGAATCGTCTTCCGTATCGACATTCCATCCGAGGGTGTTCCAGCCTGCGGCGAGCGGCAGCGCGAGGGTCCGGGTGAGAGCCGAGTCGACATCAAGATGCAATGGAATTTCAAGCGCCGGATTGGCGGTCATGTTGGTGCTGACATGCACCATGGCGTCATACGAACCGTGAGTGAGATTCGCCGCGTCGATGGTGAGGGCGATTGTGCGCGTGTCCTCGCCTCCGACGACTCCCGACCGGATGTCGGAACGCGCCCAGGCGGCATGCGGCGTCAAGCTCAGGAGGATCTCGTCCCACCAGGCTTCTCCGTTCGAGCTGTAGTTGTACATGTCGAGCCTGGCCATATCGTGAACGAGGTCCGCGTTGCGGAACGAAATCCCCGACTTGACGAGCGAGTCGTTTACCCGATAATCGAATGTCTTGCTCCCAAAGTCGATGTTCGTGAATTCGACGTGATACCAGGTATCCGCCGAATAGGGATATGTCTGGTGTCCTCCATTGCCGCCGTTGATATAGAACGTGCCGTTGGATGTTGCAAAAAACCAGATGACCTCGCGGCCCGAGCTGTCGCGGAACACGAAGTATGCGTTGTTTTGAGACAAATCCGCGGAGCGTACCCAGAAGCTCGCGTGAGCCGGCTGCACCGCACCGAATGTTCGATGGATTCCATTGAAGTGTCCCGGCGATGAATTATATTCGTGGTAACTGCAATGCGTGCCGGTCGCCCCGGCGAGAGCGGTCACCTCCCTTTTGCTGGTGCCTCCTCCGTCCACCCATCCGTCAAAGCACGTATCTTCGAAGTTCTCGTAAAATACTGTGCTCGAATCGAACGGCGAACCGGCGGCGCCGGCCCATGCGATGTATTGGGCGGCTCCGGCGGTCTCTTCGGGCTTTAATGTCGCGGGCGGGACAGACGGGCCCGGGTACGGCAAATCGTACTGCGGTTCGCTGCGCACCTCCGGAGAAGCGGCGGGGAGCGCGGCCGCTTCTTTTAGCGCCGAACCCGGCAATCCGGACCGGGGTTCAAAAACATTGACCCAGAATCTGAGCTCGGCGTCTCCGAGGTTCGCGACGGCGACGGGCCGCAACGAAGCCTCCCCGGGCAGCAACCGCTCGTACAGCGAATCAACGGCAATCTTCATGAAGGGAGGCCTTTGACCCTCCCCTCGGAGAGCGACGGATACGATGCCTTCATCCGGATCGTTTGTCGTCATGGTCAAAGCGCCGGTTAACACTCCACGCGACAAAGGATGAAACGTCACCGTGCGCATGATCGATGCATGCGGAGCAAGCAGGTAAGCGGTCGTGTCCGTCGAAAAGGAGGGGGAATCGATCGATATGGAATCCACCGAGAGCGTATCGGTTCCGATATTGTATACCGTGAAGGACAAGCTGGTTTGTGTGCCGATGTACAGAGGTTCGAAGGCGAGAGAAGCATCCGAGAGTGCGATGTCGCTCGCTGGAATAACATGGAGGCAGGCGGGCACGGCGGCTATGACACTATCCCATGAGGTGCTCAGAATCGCAACCTCGGCATCGTAATCGCCGGCGGGCACATGCGCGGCACTAAAATGGATCTCTATTTCCGCACCCTGCCCCGGCGCGATGCTTCCCGAGTCGGGCCATACAGATAGCCATTGCATGCCGTCGCCGTCGAGGAACCAACTCATGATCTGATTCCCGAGGAGCTGATTATACGCCTGTCCCACAGCCCTATCGTTAAACAATTCCTCAGACGCTGCCACAATCCTGCCGCTTCCGACGACGCTGGCCGCCGCTATAGGCGGATTCTTGACATCAGCGACAAGCCTGACGGCGGGATCAGAAATCATCGAAAGATGCGCGCTCGGGTGGTGGATATAGATGCTGCCGATGCCGTGTGAAGTCACATGGGGATAAATGTAGAACGTGGTGCCTGCTACGGCACCGCCGGGCGCATATCGAATACCCGCATTGAGGCTCGACAAGAGGGTATTATAATTGCCGATCGCATTCGACTCATCCCCGACGAGCAATATCGAGCCCCCAGCCTCTATCCAGTCGGTGAGCGCATGGATCTCTTGGGAAGAAAAAGACAGAAAAGTCTCGGTCGCCCAAAAGACGTTGTAATTACTGAGAAGATTCGGTGTTATCGCGCTCGTGTTCGCCGTCAAGGAGGCGCCCTGCTGGATCAACCCG
>JACQXT010000055.1:7093-9196 GCA_016208665.1 Chitinivibrionia bacterium
TGATTCTGAGGCCAGTGAGGTTGATCTCGAGAGCGTCTGCGGCGCCGTGGTCATCCGAAATCCCCTTCGATTCCAAGAGCCACCGTCTGAGTTCGTAGATGCATTCGATAGCAGCTGCAGACGTATTGTTCGCAGCCGATCCTCTTACGGCGATGAGGTAATCGAACGGCCCCGGACCGATGTTGTCGATCGTGAGCGTTTGTACGGTTTCCAAACCAATGGGAAGCGTTTGGATGAGAGAATCGGGGGAAACGTTGATACGCACGGGGAGTTTGCCTTCCCCCGAAAGGGCGACATGGACGATCCCCCTATCGGGGTCGTTGCAGGCAATGACCAGATCTCCCGTGATCGGGCCCTCTCCAGTTGGTGTGAAGGTTACCTCGATGGGCACGCTGTCGCCCGGCAGCATGGGGAAGGCCGATGCATCGATCGTAAAGCGAGGGCTATCGACAGAAACATAATACACTCTGAGCGTATCGCTGCCCGCATTCCACACGTGCAGCGTATCCCGGGAGGAGCTGCCGATTGCGACGACGCCGAATCCGAGCGCAGCATCGGAGATCGCGATGTCGGGTGCGGGGGCTACATCGAGATGGATCGGGATCGATATAGCCGGTTCGTAGGGATGGTTGCTCCCAACCGTCAAGATTGCATCGTATCCCCCTCCCGGCAACCCAGCGGCGTCAAGCAGCACTTGAACAGCGACGCTGTCTCCGGGGTAAAATTCTCCCGCCGAAGGCTCGGCTCGCGCCCAAGGAAGCGCTCCAGGATCAAGCTCGACATGCGATCCGATGAGCGCAGTTGAATCTCCGGGATTCGCGAGAAATGCCGAGCCGGCATTATATTGCATATGTTTCTTATTATTACTGAGCGGTGTCTCGCCCTGCGCGTCCGCAAAAGCGATGTTCCAACTCAGCACCATGCCGCCAATATTCTTTATCGTCAGGGAATGCGAGGATGTTTGCCCGGTAAGAAGGGAATCGCCTATCGTACCTGGATAGGCGACGATGTTGGGCGGGGGCGAAACGAACCAACGGGCCAGGTGCGGGGAGGGCTTCCCTCCCGCGATGTGGAAATCGCCGCCCACGAACACCTCATTATCCGACTTCGCCGCTACGGCGAACACGTATGAGGGGTTGCCGTCGAATTGCAGCCCGCTCTGATTACCCTGAATTCTCCTCCGGCGATGAGCTCTCCACCCCGCATTGCAAGACTCAGAACACTGCCGGTCACTTCCGCGCCCGCTTCAATGGGAGAATAGTTGTTTCCATCCCACTTGACCAGGTGCGGCATGTATGTCCCGCCTGCATAGAGGAAACCGCCGCCGATGTACAAGTAGTTGCTATCGGCCGCCAGCGCATACACGACGCCGGGATTCCCAGCACTCCAACTAACTCCGGAGCCCAGCGCATGCCAGCCTTTATTCCACTTTGCTATGCTGTACGTGTTCAAACCGCCCACTCTCCTGAATCCTCCGCCTATGTAAACCTCACCCTTGAATACGGCGATATCCTGGATCGATGGAATGACTTCTGGATCGACGACGCCGCTGCCGAAAGAGCGCCATCGCGCCCCGTCCCATCTCGCGATATCGTTGCACAATACGTCTCCTGCGTACTTGAAGCTTCCTCCGACATATACGATTCCTTGATATATCTCGATCGTCCTCACCCAGCCGTCGACGCCGCCTCCGACGGCGCTCCACTCATGCCCATCCCATTTCGCTATGCCGCGGGCCGACACATTTCCTATCTTGGTGAATTCACCGCCGATGTACACGTAGTTGCTGTCGATTGCGATTGCATATACCCTGGCGTTCGGTGCGAATGCGCCGAAACGCGCATCCCAGAATACGTCGCCGGGATACGCCGGAGCATCCGGCGAATCAGGCTTCGGTGTCCCGCCGATCTCCTCCTCTCCGGGAGCCGGAGGGGAAACAGGGAACGCACTCAGGAAATGGATCGAAAGGAAGGCACACAGTAGTACGCACACAAAGACCGCGCGTCGGGTGATGTGAAGCATTATTGCAGTTTGTTTTTTCAAAACATCGCCTCTTCCGGTCTCCGCACGGACGCGGCACAAACAGGCGGACTACTTTATCAA
>JACQXT010000189.1 GCA_016208665.1 Chitinivibrionia bacterium
GCTGGAGCGATATCCTCCATTCCACTACGCACCGTCACCTCAAAGATCTGGTCTCATATGAAAATATCATGGGTATTACCGAAAGAATGGATAATCTCGGGAATGCCTTCATCCCGCTTTATACCGACGAGGTCCGGGATGCCGTGAACAAGCTCATTGACATGAAGGTTGACTCAATCATCATCCTCTTCCTCTTCTCTTTCATGAATCCCAGCCATGAGCTTCAGGCAAAGCAGGTAGCCGAAGAGATCATAAAGTCGAGGGGAAGTGACATTCCGGTTTTTACGAGCTACGAGGTGGCCCCGGCAATGAAAGAGGTTGCCCGGTTCAACACGCTCGCCGTTGAAGCATACGCAGGAGGGATAGCCAGGAGGTCGCTGATTAAATCAGAAGAGCGACTGGTGAAACTGGGCTGCAAGATGAAACTTCAGGCTACCCTGTCTCACGGCGGGTTGATGCCTGCCACCTATGCACACATGGTCGATACGGCTATGTCAGGTCCGGCAGGGGGCATTCTGGCCGGGAAATACCTGGGTGACGTCTACGGTTACAAGAATATCATCACCAGTGACGTCGGGGGAACGAGCTTCGACGTTGGTCTCATTACCGGAGGGAGGATCAATATAAAGACCGAACCCGTAGTCGCCCGCTTTGTGCTCAGCGCGCCCTGTGCGGAAGTCACATCCATCGGCGCAGGCGGCGGGACAATCGCCTACCTGGACCCCTTCACCAACAGACTGAAGGTTGGCCCACAGAGTGCGGGATCCGCGCCGGGTCCTGCCAGCTACGGACATGGCGGTGAGAACCCCACTGTCACCGATGCGGACGTGGTGCTGGGGTACATTGATCCCGACTATTTCCTGGGCGGCAGGATGAAGCTGGATAAAGGGATTGCAGAAAAGGCCATCAAAGAAAAGATCGCCGATCCTTTGGGGATCAGCGTCATCGATGCGGCACTGGGCATTAAAGAGCTTATTGACGCAGAGATGGAGAACTATTGCAGAAGCCTGATCAGCAGCAGGGGGTACGCGGTAGAGGATTACGTGCTTCTTGGATTTGGCGGCGCCGGTCCCACCCATGTGGCCGGATATACGAAGAACACCAAATATAAGGACATCGTCGTCACGCCTTTTGCTTCCGTATTCTGTGCCTTCGGGGGAGCAACGGCAGATTACAGCCGCCATTACCTGCGCGGAACGAATATTTTCATTCCCTACATGGCTGACGAAGCCACAAAGTTGAAAGCAGGCGAGACACTCAGTTCTCTCTGGGCAGAGATGGAAACAATCGCCATGGAGGAGATGGAAAAAGCAGGCTTCAATCTCAAGGAAGTGGAGTTTGAGCACCTGGCCTTTACGAGGTACGGCGGCCAGCTCGATGAGATCTCTTTCAGGTCGCCCCAGCCGAGGCTTAACGATGCCAAGGCAGTGGATGCCTTTGTGGATGCCTTTGAGACCGAATACTCCAACGTCTTCACTGCTACCGGCAAATACCCCCAGGCAGGATACCTGACGCTTCATGCAGGTCTTGTTTCAAAGGTGGCAAAGCCGAAGCCGGTTATTGCAAAGAAAGTCGCATCCACATCTCCGAGTGGTGGGCTCAAAGGGAAACGGACCGCCATTTTCGATGACAAGAAGCCAGTTGAAACCAGCGTATATGAGTTGTCGCTTCTATCGCCGGGGCAGCGCGTGGAGGGACCTGCAATCATCGAGCATATCGATACCACTTTCGTCGTGCCGCCGGAGTACCACGTCGACGTGGACGAGTATGGAATTCTTTTCTTAAGGAGGGCCTAAGCCATGGAAAAACTGAAAGATCGTTCATTGCAGAGGGAAAAAGACTTGGCTCAAGGCAAGCATCCTCCGCTCATACTAAAGGGCGAGGACCCTATTAAATGGGAGGTCCTCTATACACGGCTCCTTGGTATCGTACAGGAAGGAAGGGAGACGGCGCGTCTCATCAGCGCATCACCTACGGTAAGGGAATTCGGTGAGTGCGTCTTCTGCGTGTTCACACCCGAGGGCGAGGTAGTTGCCTTCTCAAGGGGCATCCTGCTCCACTTCGCCAGCTTTACCGCCACCATTAAATGGATGCTGAACATGGACTACGAGGATGACCCGGGGATTAAAGACGGAGACCTTTTCTGCAACAATGACCCCCAGATCGGCGGCGCCCATTCCGCCGACGTCGCAACACTTATGCCCATCTTTCATAACGACCGGCTCGTGGCCTGGGTCGGAGGGCTTACCCACGTCATGGAAGTTGGCGGAACCGAGCCCGGTGGGACCCCGCCTTCAGCACTGAGCCGGTACGACGATGGCCTCATGGTGACGGCCCAAAAGGTGGGGGAGAATGACAAATACTACAGGGACTACCACATCATGGTGAGCAGAAACACCCGCGACGGTAAGTGGTGGATAATCGACGACCTCGCCAAACTGGGGGGCATGATAAAGATGAAGAAGGCCCTCCTCGATGTCATCGAGGAGTACGGGATCGACTACTATGAAAAAGCCACCTACGAGATGATCGAGGAAGGACGGAGATTTGCGGTGAGCAAGATCAAGACGGTCCTTTTCCCCGGCACCTACCGTACCGCAGGCTTTTATGATGTCCTCAACTCCGAGCAGCCGGTGCGTTTTCAGAAGGACCACTACATGCACTTCCCCCTGGAGATGAAGGTCACGAAGAACGGGGAATTGAGTCTCGACTACGACGGATTGAGTTCCCCCGGTTACCACGCCAATAATGCGTCTCTCATCTGCGCAACGGGACTGCACATCTATCAGCTTCTCCAGGAGGTCCTCTACGACGGCATGTTCAACGCGGGCCTTGTCCAGGCCCTCAAGATGAACATCCCCGAGAACACCGTCCTCAACCCGGGCATCCAGTACGCCTGTTCCTGCTGGGTTTCCGCCATGGTGGCCGCAGGCAGCTGTTTTCAACGCGCTCTGTCAAGGGCCTATTATGCCAAGGGCTTCCGGGAGGAGGGCTTAAGCGGCAAGGCGATTACCGGCTCCGTCTTTGCCGGCGGCGTCAATGAGAATGACAGGCTCTTCTCCATCGTCAACTTCGAGATGAACTGTTCCGGCGCAGCAGCATCAAGCAACAAGGACGGTCTCGATTCTGCCAACTCAGTCTGGAACCCCGAGGTCAACCTGTCTGATTGCGAGCCCTTTGAACCGCTTTGGCCTCTAAAATGGCTCGGACGAGGCATACAGACGGACGGCGGCGGATTCGGAAAACACCGCGGCGGAGCCTCCATCTCTTCACTCTACGTTATCGAACCGCCCGTCAAATTCATCGAGTCAGGCTGCTACATGTCAGGGGACCGGGTATTTGCATCGGCAGGGACCATGGGAGGCTATCCGGCTCCGGCGCGCTACCGCTATACGCTGGTGGACACCGATTTTGCCGAGGCTGCACAGTCGAACCTGCCCCTTCCACACGAAGAAGGGGACCCTGCCAACCCCGACTTTGCCCGCCTTCTGAAGGGAACACTGAAGCGGGGGTCGGGACAAAGTGCGAGCGTCCAGTTCAAGAGATACGACCTGATCTACCACGCATCGGGCGGTGGCGGCGGCTGGGGGGACCCCATAGAACGTTCCCCGGAAACAGTGGTGCGCGAGGTAAACGAGGGTCTCACTACACCAACGACGGCTGAAAAGGTGTACGGCGTTGCAGCCGCGAAGGCCTCCAACAACGGCCACTTGACTTTGGACAAAGACAGGACCATGGTGCTGCGGGCCGAAATTCGCAAGAGACGCCTTACACAGGCTCTTCCCGGCAATAAATACATAGAAGGGGAGAGGAAGAACCTGCTGGAAGGCAAGCTCGCACCCATCGTCAAGGAGATGTATAACGACAGCTTCAACAAGTCAGCCCGATTCCTGGCAGAATTCAGGCAGTTCTGGAATCTCCCGGATACCTTTGTCGGGTTCTAAACAACACAAGGAGGAAGAGATATGTCGACAAGAAAAACAGAATGGTCCAAGGATGTCCTCCGTGATCTGAGAGATGGGAACCTTGACCTCCCGGTCCTTCTGGAGATGCAGAAGACCATAAAAGAAGAAGACCGATTTGAAGCGATGTTGAAGATTGAGCAGGAGAAGGTCAACTTCCCCGAGCAGATACTGGTGCCCCTGGGAGAGCATCTCTA
>JACQXT010000012.1 GCA_016208665.1 Chitinivibrionia bacterium
TGCTCGCGGCGCAGCTCGATCTCGAGCTGCGTGTTCACGGACAACGCATCGAATGTGTGCGGGGTGGTGTATCCGGTCTTGGCTCCGTTGAAATAGATATCCGCGCCGCTCGGGGATGACTCAATGACAAGGCTTCCCGTTAGCTCCTCGAGCGTTACCGATCGTTCGTGCGGGACATCCTTCCGGAGGGCGAGAGTGTCCTCGAATGTTCTGTAGCCCCGCTTTTCGATCCGAAGCGGCACCGCACCCGCCTGCACGGGCTGGCCGGCAAGCGGCGTGCTCCCGAGCCTCCGCTCGTTGAGAAACACGATTGCGCCTGCGGGCGTGGTTCGTATCGTCAGCGTGGTCGAATCCCGGACCGCCCCCGCCGTTGACAACATCGATCCTTCCTCCGGTCCTCCGCGCAGAATCAACAAGTATGCCAGAATCACTATCGCGGCCGCGCCGGACGCAGCGAAGCCCCACAGGCGCGCCTTCGGCCGCGCCGCCTTCGCACGGGCAATGCCTTCCCCTGTTACCGATTCGCCGGTTTGAATCTCATCGATTACCTGCCAGATGGAATGCATCCTCGTGATCCACTGGCGCCAGAGATCCATCTTGAAGATATATGTTTCGCCCTTCTCGTCCTTGTCGAGCAGGTCGTAATGAAATAACCGCTCCAGGCTCTCGTTGACCTTGTTCGGATCGAGCCTGTATCCGATATTCTCCCGGGCGGGAAACTTGATGATGTTGTCGGCAGGGATCTCCCGCACGCCGTTCTTCGTCAGTTCCGCAATGATCGAAAGGCTCAGCTTATCGAGGCTGCTGAGAGAGCTCCACGCGAATATCATCTGCGGCAGGGGATTTTCGATGATTTCCTGGACGACTTGGCGAACATCGTCGTTTGTCACCGTATTTTTGCGGTCCTCGTTCAGGTGGTCGACGATGCTCTGGCACAGCACCTGCGTGTAGAACGGCTGTCCCGCGGTAAGATCGTAGATCAGGTCGGGAACGGTCTGGTCGTAGTGCACAAGCGTTTTGACCGGATCGCCCACCAGGCGCAGCGTGTCGCTCTTGCTGAGAAAGCTGATCCGCCGGTGCAGGGCTCTGCCGAGGAAGCGTTCCCAGTACCGCGGATTTCGTTCTTGAAGCCGATCGGATCCCGTAAAGATAATGAACACGCCTTCCTTGTGTTCCATCGCGGGCTTGCAGGTGCGCATTGATTCGTCTGATCAGATCCTCGAATGCAGAGAACGGATCCTTTTGCGCCGCGGCGACAAAATCCTCCTCGCTTCCTACGGCCGGATCGTCGAGTGTGAAAATGATCTCCCGAGCGAGCTTGAGCAGGAAGTCGCCGTCGCTCTGAACCGTCATTGCCTGCATGTCGATCAACACCGGTATGAATTCTTCTCCCAGGCGGCCTCCCTTTATCTGAAACAGGATCGACGTCTTGCCGCTCCTGCGGGCTCCGCACAAAACGAGAAGCCCTCCTTTTTTCCCGCCCATGATCTTGCTCTTGGTATAGGCAAAATCATCCTCGCGGCCGAAGAACATATTCTGGTCTTTAATGGGATTGCCGACAATGTATGGATTTGGAATGGGCGTAAACGCGTTATGGGAGCTGTTATTCATGATACACAATGAGCCGATCCGGGTGGAATGCGCCTTCGCTGGGTCCGGTTGTCCGCACCGCCGCTCATTGAGCCGGAGGCGGAGGCGGCAGCGGCAAGGGCTGGTCCGCAACGGGCTCGTTGCCTCCGGCGTCCCTCACGAGCCCGTAGGTTATGATGGCGCCGCCGACCAAGGCGGGCCCCAGGCGGTGCGCCCACCACCACATGCCCCTCTCGCGGCTCAATGATTCGCTGTACTCGTGCCTCCCGCTTGGATCCACTACGATTCGCTTGGTGAGGTCATGATACCCCGATTTGGTCAACACCAGCGCGTACTCGCCGACGCGCACCAGCGGCAGGTGCAGCGGAGTCTCTCCCATGAACTTCTCGTTCAAGAACAGCCGGCAGCCTTCGGGTTCGCGCACCGTCACGGAACCGAACATCTCGCCGCGGAGTTGGTCGTAATAGTCATTCAGCTCTCCGGGAATTATGTTGCTCTCGATGCCTTCGATCCTGAGGTCGGGAAACCGTTCCAGCGCGGCTCGGGCGTTCTCCAGCTTGGCATTTACATCGTTTTTCTTGTCGAGAGTGAAAATCAGCTGATTGTACGCGTGCCGCAGAACATTCTCCGAATCCGCGTATTCCTTGATGATATTCTGGACCAGTTCGATCGCTCGGTCGTACTCGCCCTTCGAGCGCAGGTAGGCCACTTCAGTGAACTTCTCTATGTATGTCTCATCTTGGACGGAGCATGCGGCAACAGCGGGAATCAAGCAGGAGAGCGCAACCATAACCAGGACGACTATTCAGGCCTTCGGGCGCCGCACCATGCGTCAACGGCGGCCCTTTCCACCCTCCTCGGTACACGACCCTCACGTGCCGGCCATCCCCGCCTCGTTTCCGCGTTTTTATGTTTTTAAATTGATAATTTAGCGCGGATTGGACTATGATGAGACCCATCTAAAGGAGGTCGACAGTGATAAGTTTCGTACTGACCGAAGAGCAATTGGCGCTTCAGAACACCGCCCGCGAATTTGCTTTGAAAGAAATGCGGCCCGTGGCGGCCAAATACGACCAGGGCCATGAGTTTCCCTGGGACGTGATGAAGAAAGCCTTCGAAGTTGGTTTCCTGTATTCTTCCATCGAAAGCGAGTACGGCGGCGGCGGGCTGAGCCTTCTCGATACGGCCATCATCAGCGAAGAGTTGGCGGCTGGATGCGCCGGTCTCTTCACGACAATGATGGTGAATTCCCTCGCTCAAACACCGATTATTCTGTTTGGAACGCACGAGCAGAAGAAGAAATTTCTCACCCCGTTTTCCCAAGAATTATCCTTCGGAGCCTTTTGTTTGACGGAACCTCAAGCCGGCTCGGATGCCGGAAATATGCTCTCTACGGCGAAGAAAGTCGGCTCGGATTATATCATCAACGGCACGAAGTGTTTTATTTCCAACGGCGGCGTCGCGCGAACCCACGTAGTATTCGCAAATACGGATCCCGAAAAGGGCATCCGGGGAATGAGCGCCTTTATCGTTCAGGCCGACACGCCGGGCGTATCGGTCGGCAAGGTCGAAGACAAAATGGGCCAACGCGCCTCGAATACCGTTGAACTCGTTTTCGAGGATGTGAAAGTGCCCCAGGAGAATCTGCTCGGCAAGGAAGGCATCGGCTTCATGATCGCTATGAAGACGCTCGATAAGGCCCGTCCGAGCGTCGGAGCAGCCGGGGTCGGCGTCGCCCGCGCTGCCCTCGACTACGCAATCGAATACGCCAACTCGAGAGAGCAATTTGGAAAGCCCATCTCGGCGTTTCAGCACATCGCTTTCAAGCTCGCCGATATGGCGACGGAGGTGAATGCCGCGCGCCTCCTCGTCTGGCACGCCGCTTGGCTCATAGACAACAAACAAAAGGCCTCGAAGGAAGCGGCTATGGCCAAAGCGTACGGCTCGGACGTGGCCATGAGAACTACCGTGGAGGCTCTCCAGATTTACGGCGGTTACGGCTACATGAAAGACTATCCAATGGAGAAACTGGTGCGGGATGCGAAGCTTCTTCAGATTTACGAAGGAACAAACGAGATCCAGCGACTGGTCATTTCAAAGGAGATCCTGGGATAGCATGTAAGGTTCCGCAATGTTTGGGACTCATAGGCTCAAGCAGTTGATCCGCAGTCCATTAACAGGGAGAGAGCAGGGCCAGGAGAGGATATTTCGGGTCCTGTTCTATTCTACTATTCGCTATTCTTCCCAATTATGCACCCTATGCTGCGCACTTTTCCTCCTGCTTTAAGAATACACTTTTTAATAACCCATATTGACTTCGAGTAGCCGGTTATGGTAGAATTCTTACCAGCCCTTCCCAATAAGGGTCCAGTAAATCCACCGCAACTCATCGGCTTTCTCTGGCCTGTTGAGGCCAGTTTTTAAATCCATTTGTAGTACTCGCCACGACTTTCCCTCGAGAAAGCAGACACGGAGGGTACTTACTATCATCTTCTGCTCTTCACCCCTTTAAGGAGGTACGTATGCCTCACCCACTTCACTGTCGCGGAAGAGCGAGCGGGCGACGGTCTGTTTGCGCAGGCTTGCTCGCAGTCGTTTGCGCCCTTGCGTTTGCAAGCCCGGCCTGGTCTCAGGTGCCGGGAGTTGCAAACGGCTTCGGCGTTGACGGCAACCTTCTGGCGAATTCGCCGGGAGGGATCTTCCTGGACACAAACGACTGGCTGGATGGGCCGGGCGGTACCGGCACCGGCGTGCTGAACTGGAACGGCACCCCGAAAGATCCAACCATGACATTCCACGTGCTCGACCTGACCGGGAATGCCGATCTCGACGTTTTTGCCGAGAGCGACAAGGTCTTTCACGACCCGAACACGTATGATTGGAAAGGCGGGAGCGTCCCGCAGAAGGACGACATTCAGAACGGACTCCTTCATATCTTCACGGACGCCGAAGGCGACTTGTGGATCGCAATGGCCGGCGACCGCCGAGCCATCAACGGCGACAGCTACATCGACTTCGAGTTCCTTCAGGCTGAACTGTATAAAAATGCCGACGGAACATTCACGTCCTTAGGCCCCGACGGAGGCCGTACTGTCGGAGACATCCTCCTCACAATCGAGCTGACAAGAGGAGGAACGCAAGCGCTGTTCTTCGCACAACAGTGGGGTCCGGACGGCGCAGGCGGATTCACGTACTTCGATTTCGTGCCGCCTGCCAACAGCTCGTTCGTTTCAGCGAACGTCGATTCCATGGTCGCGGTTCCGTACGGGGCGTTCGGGCTCGATCTCTACGGCATCAACCAGTTTGGCGAAGCCGGCGCGAACCTGACCGATCTCATCTCGAGTATGGGCGAGTGTTACGGCATCGCGACGGTGTTTATCCGCACGAAATCATCCGCATCCGCAACGGCTCAGTTGAAGGATTTGATCGAGCCGATTCAGCTCAATTATTGTCTGGATGAGGTTGACCCGACGCTCAGCGGCTGCCCGTCGGAACTCGTCAATGTTCAGTGCATGGACGACGTGCCCGCGCCGGCGAACGTGACCGCCTGGGATTATTGCGACGCCGATGTCGACATCGTTTTCAACGAGGTCGACGACGGCCAGACCTGCCCGAAGACGATCACGAGAACCTGGACGGCGACCGATGATTGCGACAATACTGCGAGCTGCTCGCAGACCATCATCATCGACGATACGACGGATCCCGTCCTCAGCGGCTGTCCGGTGGACGTCACCGTTCAGTGCATTGGCAATGTGCCCGCGCCGGCGAACGTGACCGCCACAGACAACTGCGACGGCAGCATCAAGCCGGTACTCGTCGAAGTCGACGACGGCAAGACGTGTCCCAAGGTCATCACGAGGACCTGGACGGCGACCGATGCCTGCGGCAATGATGTATCGTGCTCGCAGAAGATCACGGTCGACGACACGACGAATCCTGTGCTCACCGGTTGTCCGAACGACGTCACCGTTCAGTGCATGGGCGATGTGCCTGCGCCCGCGAACGTGACCGCCACGGACAACTGCGACGGCAGCATCAAGCCGGTACTCGTCGAAGTCGACGACGGCAAGACGTGCCCCAAGGTCATCACAAGGACCTGGACGGCGACCGA
>JACQXT010000193.1 GCA_016208665.1 Chitinivibrionia bacterium
CGCGGCATGCGCACCGATTTGATGATCATGCTGAAGACGGTTCCTGCGGTAATAGCCAGAAAGGGTGCCTATTAAGTGCTTTGCTGGCACAAGTTTTGCAAAATTTCCCTTTGACAGCTCCCGGTATTCCTGGTAACTTGCGCAAAACTAACGAGTTGATTGCAATTTACCATGTGCGGAAAATTGCAGGTATGATCGGTGTGATATAGCGCAGCGACGACCTGTTTCCCGTCACGTAGCTATTTATACAAGAATGCTATGAAAAGACGTCTTGTACTTGCCCTCAGCCTAGGAATAGTCTGCATGTTTTTTTCCTGCTCGTCGAACAGGATGCCTCAGGGATCAGGCATGCCTGTCGATGGCACGTTCTATGAGCCTCAGAGGCTCGACGATTTTTTCAAGGCATCGGGAGGATTCGATCAAATCCCGAAGGACTATTACATCGGAATCGGAGATCATCTGGATATCGTTTTCCCCGTGAATAGGGATCTCAATTTGCTCGATATCGTGGTGCGGCGCGATGGGAGGATCTCGCTGCCGTATCTGGGAGACGAGATGGCGGCCGGGCGCACGCCGATGGGTCTCGATTCGGTTCTCACAAGCCGGTACATGGAGTACCTCAAGACGCCGGAACTCTCAGTGATCGTTCGCGAGAGCCCCGCGAAACTGGTCTATGTCGTCGGACAGGTTCGCGAGCCGGGCGGCTTCGCAACCAATCTGGATGTCTCCCTCGTCCAGGCCCTTTCATTGGCCAAGGGATTTCTCGACGGAGCCAAGCGGGAGAACGTCGTGGTAATCAGGCGGATGAGTCCCGACAGGGTGATCGGCGTGGAAATCAACGTGAAGGAGATTCTGGAAGGATCGGCGATTCAGAACGACATCATGCTGCGAGACTATGATATCGTATATGTTCCCAAGACGCGGCTCAAGTCCGCAACCGAGATAGCAACGCTGATAAACGACCTGGTGAAGACTCCCACTTCGCTGATCACCACCGGCTGGTTCGCGATAAACCTCTATACGGCGTACGAATATTATAAGACCAGGGTCTAAACCACGGGACCGCTTGCCATGTCTGCAATCGCCGAACGAAAAGAAGAAACCACCATACGGGACTTCCTGAACGTGGTGTTCAAGCGCAAGGCCATGATCCTGGCGATTGTCATAGTGGCGACGGTCGTCGTCGCGTATCTCAATGCCCGGCAGCCGACGGTTTATCAGTCGCGGTCGCGGGTGTTGATCAAACGGGGCGAGCTCGCGAACCTGTTTACCGGAGCGGTTCGATACCTTCCTTGGGAAGAGGAGGTGAGTTCCCTCCTCGAGCTGATCCTGTCCGAAGAGGTTTTCGCACGGGCGAGGAGCGTGCTCGCCGATTCGAGCCGCGTCTGGGGAGAGGACCATGCCGCACGCTTCCGGGGAGGCAGCGCGATAGCCGAGGTGATCGGCGAATCGAATGTGTTTACGATCGGTTACACGGATTCGGATCCCCTGTTCGCCCGGCGCGCGTGCGATGCCGTCACGAAATCGTTCGAGGAGTACTTCAAGGAGCGGACCGCCCCGCCGCCGTTGTCTGATTTCTTCGCCGGCGAGATTCAGGACATCAAGACGGATCTGGATTACTGGAGGGAGCGGAGGAAGGAGTTCCTCAACAAAGAGATGTTTTTCGGCGCCTCCGACGAGGGCAAGTTTCTGCTCCTGAAGCTCTCCGGTTTTGAGTCGCAGCTCTCGAACGTCAAGAACGATCTCATGGCTCAACAGGCGAACGTAGATAATCTGAAGTTCCTCATCGCACTCACTCCCGACGAATTGGAATCGAGGCTCTCGTTCAGCGTATCCAGCAACTATCTGCAGTCGGGGATCATTTCCAATCTGAAGATCAATCTCCAAACGCTCAGAATGAAGCGGGAATCATTGTTGAATAGTTATACACCGAAGCATCCCGAGGTCGTTTCATTGGACAACCAGATCGCCGAGTTGCAGAACACATTGAAGGACGAAGTGGTGAATTACAGCAATCTGGAAACGACGAGACTGTTCGAGCTTGCGCAGCAGAAAGCCGACTTGGAGGAAAAGATCGAAGCGGCGAATCGGGACATGGACGCCATTCCCGACAAGGATACGGAGCTGCAGTCCATCGAGAGCAAGATCGCGATCCTGACGAGCAAGTATGAAACACTCATCAAGAAACAGGATGAAGCCGAAATAGCGCTCGCGAGCACGCCGGAGTGGGATGTAACCGTCCTGAGTGTTGCGGGCAAGGCCGTGCCGCAAAAGACGAAGGACTACATCCGCATCGCACTCGGCCCGTTCTTCAGTCTTATCATTGCGCTCGAGCTGGCGTTCTTTTTCGAGAGCCTGGATAATTCTCTGAGAAACGTGGCCGAGGTCGAGGAATACCTCAAAGTCCCGGTGCTGGCGACCATCTCCGATATGCAGGAGAAGACGTAGCAATGTACGAATCATTCTACAACTTGAGCGAGAACCCCTTTGGAATGACCCCCAATCCGAGGTTCTTCTACAAAGCCGCCGGCCACCGCGGGGCGCTGGCCTACCTCGCATACGGTATTTTCGGCAGGAAGGGATTCCTTGCCCTGACCGGCGAAGTCGGTCTTGGCAAGACAACGGTCATACGAGCGTTCGTCGGCACCTTTCATCCCTGCCTCGAAGTGGCCTTCGTTCTCAACACGAAAGTCGGATTCGAGGAGATGCTGTATATGTTCCTGCATGATTTCGGGTGCTCGGTGCATGGTTCGTCGAAGGTGGAGATGCTGACGACGTTGAACGATTTTCTCATTCGGAGCTATGCGGAGAACAGCAATCCTGTCCTGATCATCGATGAAGCTCAAAATTTGTCTGCCGATGTGCTCGAGGAGCTGCGAATGCTGTCGAATCTCGAGACCGACAATCAGAAATTGATCCAGATCGTCCTCGTCGGGCAGCCGGAGCTCGAGACGGTGCTGAGCCGGAGTGAATTGAGGCAGCTCAGACTGCGGATTCCCCGGATACACAAGATGCAGAACCTCACGCAGGAAGAAGTCGGACAGTACATCCGCTTTCGTCTCTCAGTCGCGGGCTCCTCGAACGGCCGTTTGAGCTTCGCTTCCGATGCGCAGGAGGAGATTTTCAGATACACGCAGGGGATACCCCGATTGATCAACCTCATATGCGATCGCGCGCTGTTTCACGGCTACCGGCACAGAACCGACGTCATCGGCAAGGAGATGATCGAGGAGAGCATCAAAGATCTCCGGCACCCGGCCTCATTCTGGAACCACGACGGATATACGGAGCAATCCGCATGAGCAAGATATTCGATTCGCTCAAGCGCGCCGAAGAGGAGCGCCGAACCAAAGCTTCGCAGCATACGGTTGCGGACGAACGGGATTCGGCGGCGGTTCCGGAGCGCCCGCCGGGAACGACCGACGGATCCATTTCGACGGAATTCGCCCGGGAGCTCGGCGTGCTTCAGAATTCGCTCAATTCCGCGCTGAAGGGCAAGGCGAGAAAAACTCTTCTCTTTACAAGCTCGGCCAGGGAAGAAGGGGCGACCACCCTGGCGGTGAATTACGCGAAGATGGTTGCGATGCAGGGACAGGAAACGGTGTTGCTCTGCGAGATGAACGCCCGGTATCCCGCGCTCGCCGGCCTGTTTTCCATCGACGGATCGAGAGGCATCAGCGATGTTCTCTCGGGCCGGCAGCCCCTCTCCGCGGTCGTTCACCGCATAAGCGAATACGGACTGTCCGTTGCTCCCATCGGGACGCAGGATCCGGCCTCCATACAGCTGCTCCTTTCCAGGATGTTCCCGCGTCTTCTCGAGCAGGCTCTCGCCGCGTACTCGATGGTTATCCTGGATGCGCCCGCAATAACCATGGCTCCGGAAACGGCTCCCATGGCGCCGTTTGTCGACGGCGTCGTGCTGGTGGTCCAGACCGGCAGGACGAAAAGAGAAGTGATTCAACGGTCGATCAACGCGATCTCCCAGCAGGACGGCAAGGTTCTGGGGATCATCCTGAATCGCAAGAAGTATTATATCCCCGAGTTTCTGTATAAAAGAGTCTGATCGCCGGTTCAGCTCGAGCGGAACGGCGCGGACTCGATCAGGATCAATCCTCGATGAACAGAAGCCCCCAAGAAAGCCTCTCGTCCCTCGCCGACACCATATGCACATCGATTCTCGGCACCCTCGGCCGGTCATCGGTGGAATCGATCTTTCTTTCGGGCAGCGCCGCAGGAGGCGCGGTCGCCTGGTTCAATAACGGCGGATTCGTTGAAATCTATTCCGACCTGGACGTCTTCGTCGTCGTAGCCCCGGGCGTCGATTGCGCGCGCGCAAAATCCGCCGCCCGCTCCCTGATTCCCGGACTGCCGATCGAAACGGGCGAGTACCGTCTGTTCCGCGCGCCCGATATCGGTGTGTACGACGAAAGCGATCTTCTCTCGCAGCCCGCCCGTCCGGGCACGGCCGAGATTCCGCTGCGCTTCCGGATGCTGTACGGGCGGGACGATGTCATCCTGAGGGTCCGCCGCAGATTCGATGCATCGAACATCGCCCGCGAAGAAGCGCTCTACCTTCTGGAAAACCGGCTCATGGAGCAGGCTTCCCTCAGAGCCCGGGCGGACGGAGATCATTCCGACGGATTCGCCCGGAGCATGTTCTACGCGGGTCTAAAGCACTGCCTCGATGCCGCATCCGCGGTCCTGATGGCGGAGGGAGCTTACGTATGCGGAATGGACGACAGGATGAAGCTGTTCAAGAGCCTGAGCGCTTCGGCGGGAATCGCGCTTGCGAAGGAATGGCTGGATCTCATCGACTATTCGTACGGGCATCTCGGGAATCTGCAGGGTGCAATGCTCTCGGAAAACGCGCGATTCGATGCGATCGGCAGGCGATCGGAGGCATTGCTCCTGACGGCGTGGAAGACGATCGCCGCCTCGATCTTCGGATGCGCGCCGGGGACCGGCTGGGAAGACCTTGTCCGCGCGAGAAGCCGGGCGCACTCCCTCGGAAGCGCTCTCAGAGAAACTCGGGCCGACGCCTGCCCGGCTGGTCGACTATCTGAACTCCCTGACATCCGCGCTCGGAATTTCGGGAGGAAGCCTCTTCGACCGGACGCGGGAATTGTCTGCAAAAATCTCATAGGAGTGCGATCGCATGCGGAAACAGACGGTCATCGCCATACTGATCGACGCTCTCGGCTGGGAGATTGCAGCACGCCTGCAGTTTTGCCGCGGATTGCTCGATCGCTCGGGACCGGCGGAGACGGTGTACGGATACAGTTCCGCGGCGATACCGTCCCTCTTGACGGGCGTGCCGCCCTCGGAACACGGTTTCTGGAGTATGTACCGGTATGATCCCCGCAACTCTCCCTTCCGGATGCTTCGCTATCTCCCGCGGCTGCCGGCGCGCGCCGAGTCGAAGGTGAAACGGCTGGTCAGGCGCTGCGTCGACGGGCGCAAGATCATACGGGGATACTACGACCTGTACGACATTCCGCTGCAGTTTCTCGGCTACTTCGACGTGCCCCAGCGCAGCGATCCCTATCTCCCGGGAGGCGGCGGCGTTCCGACTCTGTTCGACGAACTCGAGCGCCGCGGCATTCCGTACCGACTCTGGGATTACCGGACTCCGGAATCGCGCAGCCTGGACGAGTTGCTCGATTCGATCGGAAAAGACCGCCGCTTTCTGTTTCTTTATACGGCGGAACTCGACGCGCTCATGCACCGTGCGGGAGTTCTCCATGCGGACGTCGGCGCGAAGCTCAGGCAGTACGAGAAGGCGATCGGCGCCTTGGTGCAGAAGTCCCGGCGGAGCGGGGAGGACGTCCTCATGTATGTTTTCAGCGACCACGGCATGACCGACGTCCGGAACACGATCGATGTCGAGGGAGCTATCGAACAATGCGGCGTGAGGCTGGGGCGCGATTACATGGCGTTTTTCGACGCGACCATGGCCAGGTTCTGGGTCTCGGGCATTGCGCGGGACGCAATCATCGGCGTCCTGGACGAGATCGAAGGAGGAAGGATTCTCGCCGACCGGGAACTTCAGGCGCTCGGCTGCCTGTTCGAAGATCGGTCCTACGGCGAATTGATCTTCGCCGCGGATCCCGGAACAATGATCGTTCCGAGCTTCATGGGGCGGGAGCGCATGGCGGCCATGCACGGCTACGATCCGAACGATGCCTCTTCCAAAGCATGCCTGTTCACCAACGATCCGGCGTGTCCGCTGCCGCATTCGATCATGGAGTTCAAGCAGCTGCTTCTGGACGCCGCGGGAAGGAGCGGATGATGGGAGACACACAGCGGCGGGTCGGGAGCGCCGTATTTTGGAGCGTATTCGCGCGCAGCGGCAGATTCATCCTCAGCATGGCGAGCAGCGTCATCGTGGTCCGAGGCCTGGGAGGGTATGACTACGGCGTGCTCAGCGTGGTGAGGACCGTACTGATGTTCGCCGTTATCATCGCCGGAGCCGGTTTGGGCCAGGCGGTGCTCAAGTTTCTCCCCGTTTTGAAAGTGAAAAAGAGCGCTGCGGGGGCGCGCAAACTCGTGGTGCTCGTCGCCGCCGCGCAGACGATCGCGCTGGCGGCGCTCTGCGCCGCGTGCTTCGCGCTGCAGCGCGTGTTCGAAAATGGGTTCGCCATCGATGGTCTCGGGCGCGTCATTCTGATCGCGGTTTCCCTGTCGTCGTTTCAGCTCTATTTCACCGTTCTTTCGAATATATTGAACGCCTATTACGACACGAGGCGTCTGAGCATCGCCAACATCGTCTCCCACGCGGTGTACATCGGCCTCCTGTTCGTCTTCATGCCGGCGTGGGGCGTGATCGGAGTCGTCGCAGCCGGCGCCGCGGGAAATCTCGTGGCGTGCCTGATGGTGATGGGACGCGCCTCGTCGTATTTCCGCGCACCGGCGGAAGGCGCACCTGCGGAAAGTGCGGCGGCGGAAGGCATCGAATCGAGGCGGCTTCTCGCGTATTCCATGCCCTTCGCGGTTATCGGCATTCTCAACGCCATCGTGTGGCGGCAGTCGGAAACCCTCTTTCTCGCCCGCTTTTGCGGACCGACGGTGACCGGCTACTTCGACCTGGCGTACCGGCTGCCGCAGACGATGCTCGAATTCATTCCCGGGACCGTCTGGCCGATCATCATGGCGGGATTCTCGGAACTGTATTCCAGGGACAGCGCCAATCTCGCCGGGGCGATCGAGAAATACTACAAAGTGCTCTTCATTCTGTGCGCGCCCATATGCGTGTTCGGAGTTGTGCTGGGGGGCAGCATGGTTCCCATTCTGTTCGGGGACGAGATGGCGGCCGCCGCGCTGCCTACGCAGATCTTCTTCGTCATCTTCACGGTGTCGTTCTTCGCCACGCCGCTGAGCATGTCCCTCTATGTCATAGAGAAGAGCTCCGTAAACATGCTCGTGTACGCGGCGTTCACGATCGTCAACGTCGGACTCGATCTGCTGCTCATACCCCGGTACGGCCTCATGGGGGCCATGATTCCCGTCGGGCTGGTTATTCTTCTGTCTCCCTTCGTCTATTATGCGGTAGTATCGCGGTACATACCGGGCATACGAATTCCGTTCCCGTTCATACGCAGGTGCTTTGCGGCATCGAGCCCGATTCTGCTGCTCGTCCCGTTCCTGCACTTCGTCCGGACCCCTGCCGGATTCGTGCTGGCGGCGCTGGCGGCGCTGCCGCTCGCGGCAATCGGTTTCAAGGCGTTCAAGGTGCTGGGAGACGAGGAAACGGGGCTTCTCGGATCGATCCCGCTTCCCCTGATGGGGAGGATCCTGAAGTTCTTCGGTTCGTAAGCGCGCGGCGATTATTTCCGGAGGTTGTGAATGCACAGGAACTTGAAAATCAGCGTCGTCATACCCTGCTACAACGAAGAGGCGGGGATTCAGCAGGTCATTCGCTCGCTGCCCGCCTGCGTGGATGAAGTGGTTGTCGTCGACAACAACAGCACCGACCGGACCTCGGAGATCGCCAGGGCGAACGGAGCAGCGGTGGTGTTCGAGAAGCGGAAAGGGTACGGAGCCGCCTACAAGGCGGGCCTCCCCGCGGCGACGGGCGACATTACGGTTACCATGGACGGAGACTTGACGTATCCCGCGGAACAGATCGAGGAGCTCGTCGGCTACCTGGTAGACCGCGACATCGATTTCCTCTCGACCTCCCGCTTTCCGCTCAAGAACAGGAAATCGATGAATTTCACCAACAAGATCGGAAACATGGTTCTCACGCTTGCCATGTTCGTGTTCTACGGAAAACACGTCAAGGATTCCCAATCGGGGATGTGGGTGTTCCGCACGAGCATTCTTCCCAAGCTCGACCTCACCAGCGACGGCATGCCGTTTTCGGAGGAAATCAAGATTGAAGCGATTCGGAACAAGGAAATCCGCTTCGACGAGTATCACATCAATTATCACGAGAGAGTCGGCGAGGTGAAACTGGAGAAATGGAAAGACGGATTTCGGAACCTGCTGTTCCTGGCAAAGAAAAAGTTCCGGTGACGCGGCCGTTCTCGCCGATCCTGTACCCCCTCGCGTGCCTGGTGCTGCTGGGATTTCATCTTGCCGGCGTCACCCGCGCGCTCAATCCGGGAGCGCAGTTCCTGCTGACAGCCGTTCTCTTTTTCTTTCTCCCCGGCGACATTCTCGCCCGGCATCTGTTCCGCTTTCATCCTTCGAATATCCCGATCCGGGTGCTCGTTGCGGTTCTCGGAGGACTGAGCCTGCATGCCGTAGCGGCATGGCTGTTCATGATGTACGAGGCGAGCTTTGCAGCATATCTGCTGCTTGCGCGCGCATGCGCGGCCGTGCTCCTGGCGGTCCCCCTCATCCGGCATCTCGCGCGGCCGGGTGGGCGGCGCACCGGCGCTCCCGCGCATCCGTTCGAGGCGGCCGCTCCGATGCGTCCGCAGGCGGTGTTCCTCGCCGCCGCGCTGATCATTTCGGTGTTCTTCATGGTTTCTCCGGGCACGATCAATCCCGCGGGCGATGCGTTCGACCATATCGGATACACGCGGCGGATAGTTGCGGACGACGCGCTGGCCCCGCAGGATGTCGTTGCGCCGGCGAAGGGCGGGGAAGCGGTGAAGCACGATCCCCGCAAGGGAGCTCTCCATCCCATCCTCGCCCTCTGGGGCGAATCCTCAGGCCTCGATCCGGCCCTCCTGTGGACATATCTGTCGGTCATACTCGCGCCGGCGGCATTTCTGTCGTTCGTGCTCTTCTCGTTCGCCGTGCTTCCCGGGCCGGGATACGTCCTCGCCGCAACGGCGCTGTTCGTGCTCTTCCAGGGCGGGATCGGCAGGGAGTATTTCGCCACGGTCGCGTACGGCCAGAATCTCTCGCTGGTGTTTCTGTGGATGCTGGCTGCGTTTTCGATCGCATATCTCAGGCAAACTCGCGGCGTTCCTCTCGGACTGATCCTATTCCTCGCGGCCGGCGGCGCGCTCATGCACTTCGGATTTCTGGTGCAATGGTGCCTGCTCGCGGCGTCTCTGGCGCTCTTCGCGGCATATCAGCGTTTTGCCCGCCGGACGCTCGTGCGCTTCGCGCTCGGCGTTTCGATCGTTGCGGGAGCGATTTTCGCCTGGAAGGCGGCGTTTTCGTACGGACAGGGAAATATCATGCACATGCACCCCCAGGGGCTTCTCTATGTAGGTGACGTGGGTGTGGGGCGTTTCATCGTGAGCCCCATCGAAGTGCTCCGCACGGACAGCCTGGTATTTCTGGGAGGCATCGTGCTTCTTCCGGG
>JACQXT010000190.1 GCA_016208665.1 Chitinivibrionia bacterium
CGGTTACCACGCGGCCGAAGGATTGCCAACCGCGCTGGAACCACTCCTCGCGCCAGTGGTCGTATTTTGGCGCGAAGTTGTGATTCTGCGACTGCAGCAGGAATCTGCTGCTCTGTTCCGCCCGGTGGAGGTAAACCTCCTTTTGAAGTCTTTCCCACAGACCGAGGTTCAGCACCACGTAGTCCGCCGTGTATTTTGTCCATAACTGATCACGTTTGATGTTGTCGAGTATGCCGCCTAACACCAGACTCATCGGATGGGTTTCCGCTAAATTGGCGTCGAGCCAGTCGGCGGCCCGCCGGCCCATATCGAGCAGCATCTCGTCCTGATACCGGTCGAAGGCGGCCAGGCATTGGAACGGGGCAATAAGATTGACGTTTTGCGGCGGCGTGAGGTTGCGCGATCTCGCGTCGTAGAACCCATGGAACGCACCAACATCATTGTTGAACTGTCGGCACAGCCAGTAGTAGGTGTTGTTTCTCGCCCGGTTTTCCAAATCCTCTTTGGCAAGGCCCAGTTTCGCGAGGAGTGGCGAGTCGCGAACACCGGCGAACTCAAGCCCCCATCCCTGCGGCGAGATGGGCATATGGATCGTCTGGATCTTCGGTCTGATTGACATGTTGCCTCCTCCCTTTTCGCAGAATGCCATTTATTTAATCAAGTAAACGGTGCATGTTATTTCATACGTTCCGTCAGGCAGTGCTCCCACCGCAGTCATTTTGGTCTCATTGCCGTAGACGGGAAACTCCGCTGTCACATAGATGTGCGTGGTGCTTCTTGAATACGTCTTCTTGCTGTCAATCTCATAAGAGCCTCCGGGGAACTCATGGCACCATGAGAGTTCCGCAAAATTATTGCCCGTCAGCTTGCCGTCATTTTCGTTGTGCGGGTCTTTTGAACTGACCTGGTAGAACACCCGGGCGAATGTATAGCCTTCCGTCTTGATTCCCTTGTGTTCCGACAGTTGATCCTCTCCGATTCCTCCTTTATCCTTGTTGACAACCATCACCGTCTTTTGCTTTTCCAGCATCAGAAAATCAGTATCCCTCGCGGCCAGCGAGAACGACAGCGCGCAGGTTAGAAAACAAGCGATGCTGAGTTTCATGAGGCTCCTCCCTTCGTGTTGTTCTGTGCGTCTGCCGTTTGCTTATGCTTCCGGATCGCCCTCTCATACACGCCGACGGTGTCATGGGTCATCCTCTCCAGAGAGAACATATCCACAGCCCGCATCCGCCCCTTCATGCCCATGTGCAGCGCCAGTTTTTTGTCCTTGAGCAGAAGGACGATCTTGTCGGCGAGTTGCTGCGCATTTCGTTTCTCGACGAAGAAGCCTGTCTCGTCCGCGGCGACGGACTCGGTCATTCCGCCGCTTGGCGTGACCACAACGGGTTTGGCGCAGGCCATCCCCTCCACCGGGACGAGGCCGAACGGCTCCTCGCCAATCGTGGGATAGACGACCACGTCGCAGCAGTTGTAGACCCAGGGAAGCTCCAGATAGGGGAATGGCTGCGTGATGATGCTCTTCGACAATCCGAGCGAACGGATGAGTTGCAGCACCTCCTCCTTGTATCCTTGAAGTTCCCGTATCCAGTCGACGATGTCCTCGGTGTCGGTGATGATGAGAAGGGCGTCGGGGACTTGCTTGAGGATCAACTGCATCGCCTTCACGCTGTAGATCACGCCCTTCCACGGGAGCATCCGCGCGGGATGGATGATCACCGGACGCCCTTCGAGCCCCAGTTCGTCGGACCATTTGCTGTCGATGTTGTCCGGGGAGAACTGTTTCACGTCTATTCCAGGGTAGATGACCTCGATGTTCTCAAGATGCGGCGCCTGCTCACGGATGCCTTTGGTGACGTGATTGCAGAACGTGATGATCGTGTCCCATTTTGCCCGTTTGAGCAAGTCCTCGCAGATGAACTCGCTCCACACCTCATGAACAGTCAACACGTTGGGAACTCCCTTTTCCCACAACTGCGTCAACGCCAGCGCGTGCTCGGGGACGAAGTGGTGGAAGTTGTGCCCATGCACCACGTCGATTTTATGGTCTGCGATGAACTGCTCGTACATCTTCCTGATGGCCGCCGTCACAGATGGATCCTCCTCGTCCGCGGCTATGTTCTTCTTGGCTTTCTCGTCGCGCACCCACTCGGGGTTCATCAGGTCGCTCCTGTAGACCTTGATCCCTTCGATGATCTCCTCGTCGGGATGCCCCAGCAGAGAACCAACTAGGACATGCACCCCCTGCCCCTGCTTGACCAGCCCTTTGCACAGATCGAGAAGATGCGACTCGACTCCCCCGGTGGTCGGGTAGAACGCGTAGTGTGTCATGCAGATTTCCATTGTCGTTCCTCCTGTTTTCTACGCTTGCTCCTGTAGTGTTCTTTGTTGCTATCGAACTCGAATGATGCTGTTCGCGGCTCCCAGTTCGTTGTGAATCTCCTCCTCGGTTGACGGATCCAGTTTCCATTCTCCGTCGACGATGAACTTGTACTGGTATTCACCGGGTGCCAGATCCACGACAGTCTGGAAGCAGTCGTACAGTCGCGTCATGGGGAGGGGCGTCCATGCGTTGAAATCTCCGGCAATGCACACCTCCCTTGCGTCTTTAACGAGCGGCCATATGAATGTCTGCCGCATTTTCTTTTGGTGTCTTCTTCGAGTCATCGCCATCTCCTTTCCCTGATACGGTTGCGGTTTGTCAGCCGCTCGCTCCTCCATAATCCCCTCCCACTATCACTCCTACCCCAGCTATCGCTCTTTTTGTATACGCTCCAACCCTACCATGGCATGGGGTCTTGCCCTACCGTAGTATTGCTGTGCCGTTTCCTGAAAAGCGTAGCCAGGCGAATCTGTGCCGCCGCAAATCCGGCACGAGGGTTGCGCAGGCATCGGGCCGCTTCTATATTCACCCTGCTGGACACCTTTGGAAGCCATCACCCGAACCGAGGAAATACGTGGGGAAGAAGCTGACAAATAGTCGTGAACCGGACATGGCGCCCCATCAAGGCGGGAAGTCCCGCTTAGCGCAGACGGTGAGGCAGCTTGAGCAGCAGATCGCCAAGTTGCGCGAGCAGGCGGAACTGCTTGCGCTCGCCCATTTGTTGGCTTGCGGCGTCGATGACAGGATCATCTTCTGGAATCGGGGCGCCGAGAGACTCTACGGGTGGACGAAGGCCGAGGCGCTGGGGTTCGCCTCTCATAAGCTCCTTCAAACTGTCTATCCCGAGCCATTGGAGAAAATTAAAGCGAAGTTGTTTCGTAAAGGATCATGGGAAGGGGAACTTATCCACACCCGGAAGGACGGTGAACGCATAACGGTCGCCAGCCATTGGGTGCTGCACCGCGACGACAAGGGACAACCGGTCGCCATCCTGGAGGCGAACAACGACATCACCGGTCGCAAGCGGATCGAGGAGGTTCTTCAACAGTCTGAGCGGCGGCATCGCCTTCTCTTCGAGACGATGCTGCAAGGCGTCGTCTACCAGGATGCCGACGGTAAGGTTGTCTCGACAAACCCCGCCGCCGAAGCAATCCTCGGAGGCGACCTGAAAGAACGATGGGGGCAGTCCTCCTTTGCCGCTGTTGGTCGCCACCAGCGTAAAGGCGTCTTGTCGTATTCTCGCCTTGAGCATCCCTCCATGGTGGCTCTTCGCACAGGGAGGGAGGTGAAGGACGCGATACTGGAAGTCTACAATCCCCAAAAGAAGAGCGTTCGATGGATCAGCGTCACGGCCGTGCCGCTGTTCAAGCAGGGGGAAGTCAAGCCCTACCATGTGTACACGATTTTCGACGACATCACCGAACGCAAGCTTAGCGAGGACAAGCAGTCCCGCCTCGCCTCGTTCCCCGAGCGGAACCCCAACCCCGTCGTGGAAGTCGATTTTGGTGGTGACAGTATCCTGTACGTCAATCCGGCTGCCCGGCAACTCTTTCCGGATATGCTCAGTCAAGGGGTGTGTCACCCATGGCTGACCGGGCTGAAGACGATGGCGGAAAAACTGCGGCCTGGCAAGGCTGCGAGCCTGCAGCGCGAGGTTCGGGTAGGCCAAAACCTCTATCAGCAGGTGGTGAGTCGCCCATTCAACGACCAGCGTGTTCGCGTGTATGGTCTGAACATCACCGACCGCGAGCGGATGAGGGAGGCCCTCCGCAAGGCGCATGACGAACTGGAGCAGAAGGTCCAGGAGCGCACGGCGGAGCTGCTCAGGGCGAACCAGATGCTGCGCATGCTTTCGGAATGTAACCTCGCCCTGGCGCGCTCGACCGACGAGACGCAGCTTATGCAAGCCATCTGCCAGGTGATCCATTTCGCCGGATATCCCAGAGCATGGGTCGGTCTCGCGGAGCGTGATAAGGCGAAAACGGTCCTCCCTGTGGCTTCCGCCGGCTTCGAAGAAGGATACTTCAAACGTTTCCACGCCAGTTGGGGGGGGGGAGGGCGTTGCCCGGTCGGAACAGCCATACGCACCGGGTGCCCAAGCCTGGTCGATGATGTCGGCGTCAGAAATGACTCGGGAACGTGGCGCGCTGAAGCGGCGCGCCGAGGCGTTGGCTCCATGATATCATTGCCTCTGTGTGGCGGCGAGCACGTTTTTGGCGCGCTCACCCTCGAGGCGAACGAACCCGCAGCATTCGACCCGCATATCGTCAACCTGTTGCGTGAGTTGGCCGACAATCTGGCCTATGGCATCACGTCGCTGCGAGCTCGGACGGAGAGGGATGTGTTCATGAGGGAGCTCAATCGAAAGACCGGCCAGCTCCGCGCTCTTGCCTCCGAGCTGACCAGGGCGGAACAACGGGAGCGGCGCCGTCTTTCCCAAGTACTGC
>JACQXT010000191.1 GCA_016208665.1 Chitinivibrionia bacterium
GCCAACAGGCTCGCTCTATTTGCACTGCGATCCCACAGCTAGTCATTATTTGAAGATTTTGCTTGATGCTGTGTTTGGTCTGAAGAATTTTCGAAGTGAAATCATTTGGAGGCGCAGTTCCGCCCACAACAAGCTATCCAGACAGTACGGCCCAATTCACGATACTATTCTATTTTACTCTCGTTGTGATAATCTGGTTTTTCATCCTGGCTATACGCCATATAGCAAGCGCTACATCGCAACGATGTTCAAGAAAAGGGATGAGCGCGGGCATTATCGAATGAACGAACTCACAGGACAAGGCACGCGAACCGGGGATAGCGGCAAGCCATGGCTTGGGTATGACCCAACGCCGCGAGGAAGGCATTGGGCCATCCCGGCATCTTTGAGGGAATACCTGCCCGACAATGGAAGGGGGATGTCCCCGCAACAAATGCTAGATGTGCTGAATGAAAACGGCTGGATCGCTCGATCTGATGATGGCCGTCCTACCTACAAACAATATCCGGGTGCCGGCGTCCCTTATCAGGATGTTTGGTCATATCAGTCCGGTACGGAAGGCACTCTTGAATGTACAGAAGACGGTATAGACGCTGATGTAAAATGGTTAGATAGCGAAGATGAACGGCTTGGGTATCCAACGCAAAAACCGGTTGGATTACTCGAAAGAATCGTCCGAACGTCGTCAAATGAAGGCGATGTTGTACTTGATCCATTCTGCGGATGCGGAACAACGGTTCACGCGGCGCAGAAACTCAATCGCCGGTGGATTGGCATTGATATTACTCACCTTGCCATCGCGCTTATAGAGCGGCGCTTGAAAGACGCATTCCCAGGCATTGCATATCAAGTTAATGGCGTGCCAAAGGATGCGGCCGGCGCTCGCGATCTTGCTGACCGTGACAAGCACGAATTCCAAAAGTGGATCGTCGCGACTATCGGCGGCCAGCCTTATAAGGGCGGCAAGAAGGGCATGGATCGCGGCATAGACGGCTATTTGCATTTCCGCGATGCCGAGAAGAAGCCGCAGTTCGCGATCATTTCAGTCAAAGGCGGCGCGACCAAATCCGGCGATATCCGCGACCTCAAGGGTACGATGGAACGCGAGTCTGCGGCCATCGGCATCTTCCTGACACTTAACTCGCCAACGCGCGAGATGGAGAAGGAAGCGGCATCGGCTGGCCTTTATGAGACAGGCGGTCAGAAGATACCGCGCATTCAGATTTTTACGGCTGAACAGGTCATCGCAAGTTCCGTTCGGGTTTACTGAGAGCCTGAAAAAGGCTAACCGTGAATCCGACAATGGAGAGCAAGGGAAGCTATTCTGAGCTTCTCAATTTCAAAAGTACCCACTACCCGCTTGTCGATCAGGTTGACGTCCTGAATAAAGGGCACCTTGAGCTTCAGACCGGCGGTAGTCACGGGAGCGCCGACGGGCTTGCCAAACTGGGTGATGATGGCTTGCTCGACTTCGCTCACCGTATAAATCGAACTCATCAAAACGAACATTCCGATGCCAAAAACCGCCAAGATAGCTACTAGCTTGATCCTATTCATGGCCGTTCTCCCTTCTGGGAGTCGAGATTCAGCAATGGCAGAATGCTGCGCGTCTGTTCATCGACAATGATCTTGGAGCGTATGCCCGGCATGACGTCTTGCAGGGTCTCGATGTAGATCCGGCGGCGGGTAACCACTGGGGCCTTGATGTATTCCGACAATAAGGCGTTGAACCGGGCAACATCGCCTTCCGCTTCATTGATCCTTTTGAGCCGGTAGCCGTCGGCTTCGCGGATCCGCTGATCCTTCTCGCCCTCGGCCAACGGGATCACCTTGTTGTAATCGCGCCGGGCTTCGTTGATCAGCTTCTCTTTCTCCTGTTGGGCCTGGTTGACCTCGTTGAACGACGCCTGCACCGGCTCGGGCGGATTGATGTTCTTCAATTGCACTTGATCGATGCTGATCCCCATTGCGTATTTGGTCGAGAGCGCCTGCATTTTGGTCAGCGCTTCCGCTTCGATCTCCTGCCGGCCGATGGTAATCACCTCGTCCACGGTGCGATCGCCGACGACTTCCCGCATGACGGATTCGGAAACATCGCGGAGGGTTCCCCTTGGTTCCCGAACGTCGAAAAGGAACTTCACGGGATCCGAGATGCGGTATTGAACCACCCATTCCACCAATGCGGCGTTCAGGTCACCCGTCACCATCTGCGTTTCCCGCTTTGCGTTGCGAGAAGTCTGATACGGATCCGTGGCGCCTGGGGTCCCGAATCCGAATTCCTGCTTCAACTGCCGTTTGACGGGAACGATTGTCGCGGCATCAATGCCGAGCGGTAGCTTGAAATGCAGTCCCGGCGGAACGTCCTTGAGATACTTGCCGAACCGTTGCACAACAGCGACCGAGTCGCTCGGCACAGTGAAATAGGCGGTCCAGGCGGCTAGGCCGGCCAGAGCGAGGACGGCAACCGCGATTGCTCCACGCGGGCCACCCGGCATGATCTGCTTGAGTCGATCCTGCCCCTGCCGGACCAGACCCTCAATATCGGAATCGGGTTTGCCCCCGGTGCCCCAGGGGCCGCCCCGGCCACCGTTGCCGTTCTGCGATGGCATTTGAATGTCCTCTCTTGCGTGCGCGTGAGGTCACGCTCAGTGTCTTCGCATCGCGCTGACTGGCCTAACGCTCACGACGCAATCATTTGCCCGCGCTGCGGGGCAGTTGTCTACCCTGAACGAACGATCGTCCCTTCGTCTTCGGCTCTTTCCCTGGTTGACGGCCTTTTCAGACCGGCAGTTTTCCGTGAGAAGCGCCGCCGCGCCTTGACGCGGATCAATCCTAGCCCCGGAAACAGGCTCGATGTCTCTTCATGGCCGATATTGTTGCAACGGGATTTTTCGCACCCTGATGCGCAACATTAATACAGGAAACTAATCTGCCCCGCAGGATTGAATAGCAGGCCCGTTGGATTCAAAAGTTGCGAACTTGGAGGGAATCCGGACTTTTGCAACAAAATCAGCCCGAAGGTAAAGTTCGAGCGATTTCAGACTCTTCTGCAGTCAGGAGGTAAGCGGTCTTGCCCGATTGGGCTAACATGCGACATAGGTTTCCATGATAACGAGGGGCCAATTCGTCGCGAAAACTACTTAGGATAGGCCAGCCAGCTCACCGCGTCGGTGCGCTCAATTCTGGCGCTCGGCAATTGTCTTGGCGATCCGATCACGATGGTGTCCCAGGATTAGCATCGTCATTCCGTCCAGCTCACGCACCCGCCCGTCTCACAGCGGCCCCGCACATGTCCGTTGTGAGCTGCGATCGACAAGTGCAAGTGCCCCCGGCACACAGGACATTCGACAATCTCGGCGTGGGAACAGCCTTGATGCTGAACCCGCCAAGGTGTAATGCCCGCTACGGCGGTCTTCAGCAGGCTCCGGCGGTCCTCGCCCCATTGCTTGTGAAGGGCAATTTCCTCAACGTTTGGCGCCCTGAAGCGCTCACAGCGGACGCGCTGGTCAGGTTTCTCGCCGGCTTTGATGAAGCACGGCAATTTGTGCATTCGGCGGTACTCCGATCCACCGTTGAGCGCGGTGTAATCGATGCCCGCTTCGCATGTTTGGTGCTGAGCCATCGATCGAAAATGGACGCACCAATCGGGTGCAAAACCCGGATCACTCTTGTTTTTGGCCACTTGACGCCTTCTTTTCATTGTGTCGCTATGAGATCTTTCGGTATCGTCACGGTAAACCGGGAGGCGTATTAAAGCAAAAACCATCAATGATCGCAATATCTTGTCAACGGCGGGGTAATTTCAGCCCATCTCTTCAACCCACTCTGGTTTGCAATAATCGAAATTTGCCACCCTACCTCGATGGCGAGCGGAGAAACCAAATCTGTGCGTCGATCGCGGTCCTCGGCATTCCAAAGGGCATGCCTTATCCGGAGTTGAAGATCGATCGCGGATGCGAGATGCCTATCGAGAAGGTCAATGATTCGGTTCTGTTCGTTTTCGAATTCGAACGTCGGCAAGTTCTGCATTGCTTCCATGATCGGGCTCCAGTCACTAAAGAGGGCGACGCCGCGTTTGAATGAACGGGTTACGCTGGGAGATAAGCTGGCTTGCCTTTTTCCGGAAATGTTCTCCCATGAAGCGCCGTCGACAGGTAACCCGCTTGAGAAATCGAGGAAGATATCAGGATAGGCGAGGGACGGCCGCAGCCAATTCATTTGGGACGTTGAAACGCTTATTCACGCTAAGCCACTCGCCAATTTTCTCCAGATATTTTCTGACACATCTGCATCGCCCGGCGCGGAATTCGCCACGACGCTAAGCCGTCCTCCAATTCGATCAATACGCCGCTCGCGATAAGCAGGAAGCCGCCATCGC
>JACQXT010000188.1 GCA_016208665.1 Chitinivibrionia bacterium
TTCAGTATTCCGTATTCCGTATTCAGTTCAACTACTCAACAATTCGACTATTCGACTAAACCGCCCTACCCCCGCCCGAAACCCCAGCCCATCCGCCGCCTGCCTCGCCGCCAACGCCCGCGGCAACCGCGGCACATACCGCCAACCCTTAAACCATCTCTAGCCCTTGCGCTCAAGCCAGGACGCGATGGTTTGGAGAAAGGTTTCAAATGAGACGGGTTCAGAAGGTTGATGAGAATTGGGGTTCTCAAAGGGATGGATGTGCCAACGGGTGGTATTGTCGGCCCCGTAAACACGCACATTCGATTCAATCAGGGCAAAAGAGGTCTTGCCGGTTTGGGCGTTGTAGAAAACGTCAATAAACGCACCGGGAAGCAAGTCGGCGCGCACCTTGACGAGGAGGTTATCCTGGATCGTGACATCATACGAGCGGACGAACCGGGAAGCCTGGCACGCGTGGCTGATGCGCGTGGCAAACGCCACCGCATCTACATCAGCCACTGGGAGATCTCCCGCAGCTTGGCCTCGCGCGTGACCAACCCCTCCCATTCCAAATAGTCTTTCTCGACCTCGTACGCGTATTGGTTAGGCACCTGCTCGGCGTTCCACTTTTTCTGGTACGCGGCAAAATCAGTGCCATACTTGTTTTCATACGCCTTGCGTTGGGCCGCGATTTTCTCGAGCCGGTGCTCAACCGTGTCGCGTAGCGTCATCCACACCGCCACCTCGAAACGCGGCTCGCCCGTGAGGTCGGTTAATACTTGCAGCGCAACTTTAGGAACTTCCACAGCCATCGTTCACCTCCCGTGCGAGTATAACATGGCGAAATCGTCGCGTCAATATGTTTCCCCATCCGCCGCGTTCGTCCGCGCTCAGCGCCTTCCTCAGAAGGCGACGCGTCCCATATTCTTCCGTTGCAGCACCCCAAACCGCCCCACCCCCGCCCGAAACCCCAGCCCATCCGCCCCATGCCTCGTCGCGAACGCCAGCGGCAACCGCGGCGCAGACCGCCAACCCTGGCGCGCGGCCAAGCATAACGCCACGGCCATTGAGCCGCGTACTCAGCTACGTTGTCTTCGGTTTGACCTCGAACTCGAGTTGAGAACGATAAAAGCAGACCTCGAACTCCATAAAGAAATTCGTTTGCCCGAGGATCAATGGCACGTTGTTGCTCTGCACCCAGGCGAATGCCAAACGCACGGGCGCGAATTCGCCCACTTGCGCGGTAACGAAGAAGGGCATGGCGTTCATGCCGCCCAGACTGCCTGCCAAGCGGATGTTGGCTTTGCCGTCATCCCACGTTCCGCCCAGGCGAGTGCCGACTTCGTAGGGAAGCACATTCACGGTTGCGCCGCTGTCCACCAAGCCGACAACCTCGATACTTTGGCTGTCTGACCGAAGCCGCAGAGGTAAGCGCGGCAAGCTATCAAATTCGTCTTGGGCGGGAGCCGTGGTGGAATATTTGAACCGCATCCCGCCTAGTTCCTGCCGGTACCGGCTTTTTTCATTGCATCCATTAACGCCCTGCCGGCGCCAAACGTATTGTAAGGGGTCGGCAAGTAGTAAACCTTGTATGGCTCGAACGGAAACGGAGCCGGTTCCGTGTCAAGCTCTTGCGCCAAAATGCGAATGAGCCGAATCTTGTCTGGCGTGGGCAGTTGCCGAATGGCGGGAAGAATCTCAGTTAACGACATGTTTCGCTCCTATTGCAATTCCATTTGCATTTGTGTCCGCCAGTATACCCCACCGTCCACCGCGATGCAAGCCGATCCACGTCCCAGTAACCAGTAAACAGCGGACAGAAAACAGCAGCCAGAATATCGTAGCCCGTATTCCGTATTCCGTATTCAGTCGCCCAGTCGCCTCTTTGACCGATTGCCTAATTAACCACTCGACTACTCGACTAGTTGACTATTCGACTATTCGACCAAACCGCCCCACCCCCGCCGGAAACCCCAGCCCATCCGCCCCCTGCATCGTCGCCAACGCCAGCGGGATTCGATCGTCACATAGACATAGGCATACCGCTCCTCGATCGTCTCGCCGTCTTCAGCCAACAGGATTTCGGCATATTTCTTTTTCCATACGCCGTAATCCGTAAGCCAGGGTTCGCCAACGATAGAAGGCGATCCAATCACTGCGGTCTTCGTCAATCACGCCGGACTCAAAGTCTTGCAGAAACTGGTCAGAGGATAACGCGTATTTAGTCTCAAACGCGACGACTTGAGCCAGCATCCGCTCGTAGACTTGGCGCGGGGTCAGGCGGCGGTGGGCGCGTTCGTATATGGTAGACATGAGAACACACTTCCTGTCACGCAGAGCCGCCTCCGATTACAGAGACCGCGAATTGCTCTCTACGGCGCTCGATGATACTCGGCGCATGCTCCGGCCAATCGTGCAATATGGTCGGGTCAATGTCTGCGCCGGTGGGCCACTCCAAAGCGCCAAAATTCGCCTCCAATTTCACCTGGGCGAAGAGTGCTCGATCTCGCAGCGGACCAAAGACGGGTCCGCGTAAGAGAGGCTCGAAATCAATCACCCGCTCAGTGCCGTCATTGAATTTTACCCGGAGGGTATAGTCAGCGACAATCTCAAAATCGCTGACACGGTATAGTTTGGCGTCGAAAATTCGCTGCTCGCTCATCTATCTCTCCTTACAGCCCTTCTATTTTCGTCGGTGGCAGTTGTCGTTTGCACAACTCCCAATTCTCCATCAGTTCTTCCTGGTGTAGCTCTGCCCAGGCGACGATCAGGTGCAGTTGTTTTCTCGGCATCGCGCCGGCAAGCAACGCAGGCGGGTCGACTGTAAAACTGGCCATGTACTCGCCATAAACTGTGTGAAAGTGAGGCTGTTGGTGGCGACCGGTCTCGTAGAACATCCTGACAATGATCCCTTGGAATCGGGAGAGTTCTGGCATGCTTATTATTCCTCGCACTCTTACTTGATTATAGTCCACGGAATGCTGTTTGTCCAGCACAGTAACGTGTGCGGATTGACGACTCGCCCACCCAACCCATTTGACGTTTCCTCGTTCGCGCCCTATAATGTCCAAAGAGTTAGCCGGCTGTTCGATTTACGAGGTGAAACATGACCATGGTAACGATGAGTGAAGCCAAGCGGAATCTAGACGGATTGATCGCCAAGGTACTCTCGAATGCTGAACCGACGATCATTACCACGGATACCGGCCAGCAGATCGTACTCTTACCCTTGGAAGAATTTAACTCTTGGCAAGAAACGGCTTATCTGCTGTCCAACCCTGCCAATGCCGATCATCTTCGTCAGTCCATCGCGGAGGCCCAATCGGGGAAAAGCGCTGAACGCGAGCTGATTGAGCCATGAGACTGGTGTTTACCGAGTCTGCCTGGCAGGACTATCTATTGCCGGTATCACTATCGGAGATAACTGATTTTCTTGCCCCTTCCTCCGCGTTCGTCCGCGTTCAGCGCCTTCCTCAGAAGGCGACGCGTCCCATATTTCCCCTCCCGCCTAATTTACGCGTCACCTATGGTGACGACTCGACCACCCGACTATTTGACTACTGAACTATTCAACTATTCGACTATTCGACTAAACCGCCCCACCCCCGCCAGAAGCCAGTCAACAGTGAACTCGGACGAACTACGTCCGCGTCGTCAGTAGCCAGTAGCCAGTATTCAGTATTCCGTATTCAGTGGCCCGATTGACGACTCGACTACCCGGCCATTCGACACTTGCGCGCGTGTTGACTCGAATGCGCGCTCGCAGTATAATGCGCTTGGGTTACTGTCGGGTACGACGGAGGCATAGATGCCCAGTGGCAAGCGGTGGACGGTACCCGATAAACGGGGCCGTCCCATTTATCTGTCCGAGGAACGCTGGCAACATATCGTCGAGCCGGAACGACACCCCGAGATGCTCGAATACGAAGAGGAATTGCAACTGACTCTCCGCACCGGCACTCGTACCCAGGATTCTCTTGACCCTGCCAAGTTTTACTACCTGAAAGCGTTCGGCGATTTGCCCGATGCCAATAGCCACATTGTTGCCGTCGTCAAGTTCGGTTTTGTCGTCGCGGAAGGCAAATCCGTTCCGAACAATTTTATCGTGACCGCTTACCAGACGTTCATGCATGCGAGGAGATGAAACATGCCGATCCGAGAGCCGAGCATTCGATATGACGACGAAGGGGATATCCTCTATGTCTCTTTTCGTCCTGGTCAAAAGGCGATGGGTGTTAACCTGACAGAGCATATCCTGCTGCGCCTCAATCCCAAGACGAAAGCCGCCATCGGGTTAACCTTGCTGGATTATTCCAAGCTCGTTCAGCCGACCGAAGTCGGCCCGCGCAGTTTCCCGTTGAGTCGGCTCGACGATTTACCTGCCGAGTTGCGACGTACCGTGATCACTCTGCTGACCACTCCGCCGGTGAATCATTTCTTGAAAGTCTCGCTCTACGCGCCCTCCGCCAAGCGCCGCCTGCCGCTGCTTTTCGTCGAACGCTCCGCTCTCGCCATGGCCGCCTAGCGCACAACTTGTCTATCTGCTGGACACAGACTCACACAGATTGTCACTGATTTTTCGTTCTTTCATCCGCGTTCATCCGCGTTCAGCGTATCCCGCCTCCCGCCTCCCGCCTAATTGACGCGTCACCTATGGTGACGACTCGACCACTCGACTACTCGACTACTGAACTATTCAACTAATTGACTACTCGACTAAACCGCCCCACCCCCGCCAGAAGCCAGTCATCAGTAGCCATTATTCCGTATTCCGCATTCCGAATTCCGTGACCCTGTTGACGACTTGACGACTCGACCACTTGACACACGCGCGCTTGTTGACAAACGGCC
>JACQXT010000185.1 GCA_016208665.1 Chitinivibrionia bacterium
AAAGAGGGCTGCGGCGATGTATTGCAGAACTGAGGACGAATTGCAGCCTGCCGCGTTCGTCCAGAGAATGTTGTTTGCTGCACAGAACCCCGTATCGATATGGTCGAAGCCGATCGTTGCTGAGGCAATGAACCTTACTTTTGTCCCTTCCAGCAACGCCCGATTGCATGCCGTACGTGTGCGGATGCTCAACGCATCGGCATTCCGAACATCGTCCCGTGAAGTATCCCGCCCTTCGAGATAGACAACCTCGCCATACCTCTCGAGCACTCCATCGATGAACGGAATGTTCTTATCAATCACGGTTTTCATATGAATTGGCTTGAGGGATAGTTCTGCGGAAGAATGCTCTGTGGTTTCTCCATCACTATTTGAACCGGTCTTTGTGCGCCCAGAGTCCGAGGGCGGGATTCGAAATGAAAAACACTTTTTCACCCTCAGGCGTCGTGTTGTACCCGTCTCGGAGTTTCTTGGGATTGTATTTCTTCATCATCATATTCAAATCCGAGTACGTGAAGTTGACACTCTCAATTTCCAGTCGTGTGAGATGTCCGGGACAGTACGTGATCGTGAACCGTCCCTCGGATGAGCCATGAATGAGGTGCGCTGCCGCACTCAGGTTCTGGTTGAGATCGCCTGTGGTTTTGACAAACTGCAACACTGCATGGGAGAATGCGTCCCGAGGGCAGGCAGTATATCCGTAAGCTGCTCGCGGTACTACTCCCACGCGAGACGCGTCAGGACGCCGGCGTGAGAGTGAGACCGGGTGTAGTCCGGCGGAATCGCCAGCACTTTTTTACGTGCCCCGAGCTTCCCGAGTGCTTCACTCAGCCCCGCTCTGAGATCCTCCTCCCAGAGGACATCATTCTCAGCTCCTCTCTTGTAGAATACCATGGTCCCTCATTTTCTTACCGCTTGATCCTGGCTGAACCGCCGCCCATGACATGCTGAATTTCTTCCATTGTCACCATACTTGTGTCGCCACGCGTTGTCTGGAGTAACGCTCCATGCGCGGCACCCATCTCAACACACTCCTGCGGCGACTTCCCATGCAGCAGACCGTACACAAACCCGCTGCAAAATCCGTCACCGCCTCCAACCCGATCCTCAATTTCCAGGTTTTCATACTTCCGGGAGCTGTAGAATACGCCATCATAGTACATGACGGCTGACCAGTTGTTGACCAGCCCGCTCACAACCTCGCGGAGCGTTGTCCCTACAACCTGAAGATGCGGGTAAGCCTTCACCACCTGCTGCACCATTTTCTTGTATCCCTCCATGGGAAGCTGCTTCAGATGTTCATCCGTTCCTTCCACCTGGAATCCAAGCACTTTCTGAAAGTCCTCTTCGTTGCCGATGAGCACATCCATGAACGGCATGAGTTTCTTTGTCTCCTCGATAGCCTTCTTCGACGACCAGAGCTTGCTCCGGAAGTTCAGGTCATAGCTGACAACGGTGCCGGCTTCGTGGGCTGCTTTCATCGACTCAAGCGCAACGGCTGCGCAGCTGTCGCTGAGGGCCGTGAATATTCCCCCGGTGTGAAACCACCTGACTTTTCGTTGTTGAAAGATCCGTTTCCAGTCCACTTCACCCGGCTTCATATGCGCCACAGCTGTGTGGCCGCGATCGTAGAGCGTCACGCTCGCACGCACACCAATACCGACCTCAGTGAAGTTGAGTCCGATCCGGTCGGCGCGACCCGATCCGTCGTACGGCACCCAGATGACTTCGCTGAGATCCATACCACTCGTGCGGGCATGATTTTGAATAAAGTGACCCAGCGGATTGTCTACGAGACGCGAGATCCAACCCGTTCGCATACCGTATCGCGAGAGAGCGTATGCAACATTGTATTCTCCTCCCCCGGCATATGCCTCAAAGACCGAAGTGAGCTCAATCCGCTGATGTCCCGGGGGACTCAAACGAATCATGCACTCTCCCAGAGCGAGGAGATCGAACTGAGTGTCGGATGCTGCAAGTAGCTTCACACCCATTGCTGCTCCTTCCCATTACGTTTGACAGTACCTTACCGATATTCTACCGGGCCTTTCGGCTCTTCTTGGCCTGTTTCGCCTTCGTCTCAAACTGCGTGATCTCGACCCCTTCCCGTTTACTCTGCCAGATCGCCCATGCTATCGCGATGGAGCAGAGAATCGCCGCCATTCCCCCGATCGTCTTCATCGCCCATTCTAGCTCCGGCGTTGTAAGCTTCGGCGCAATCACGTTGTATTGGAGCACCAGACCCAGTGCAAGTAAGCTGACCATGTTCATGACCTTGATCAGCGGATTAACGGCCGGACCGGCAGTATCTTTCAGCGGATCACCGACTGTATCTCCGGTGACAGCCGCTTTGTGTGCGTCAGAGCCCTTGCCGCCATAGATTCCATCCTCAATCATCTTCTTCGCATTGTCCCATGCACCCCCAGCGTTGGACATGAAGACCGCGAGGAGCTGACCGACGAGGATCATACCGGCTAAAAATCCCCCTAACGCATAAGGGCCGAGCATGAAGCCTACGACCAATGGAGCCATGATGGCAAGGAATCCCGGGCCGATGAGCTCTTTCTGAGCGGTGTTGGTGCAGATGTCAACGACACGTCCGTAGTCGGGTTTCTTTGTGCCCTCCCAGATTTCGACGTCGCGGAATTGCTCGCGACACTCGCGGACAATATCAAAGGCCGCGCGCCCCACGGCGCGTATCAGCATGCTGCTGAACAGAAACGGAACCGCGCCACCGATCAGGAACCCGATGAATACCATGGGATCGGCGACAGTGAGCTTTCCGGCTTCAAGGAGGTATTGCGCCGTTGTCATCTCCCCGATCTTCTCTTCGCTCCCCACCGCGATCACAGCGATGAAGCTCGCGAACAGCGACACGGCAGCGATGACTGCAGAGCCGATGGCGATACCCTTCGTCTCAGCTTTTGTCGTGTTCCCGACTGCATCGAGATCTGCAAGAATTTGCCGCGCACGTTTGTAGCTTCCGGGGCTTTTCGCTTCCATTTCTTTCGGCTCATATCCCATTTCGCCGATGCCGTTGGCGTTGTCAGCCACCGGCCCAAACACGTCCATCGAAATTGTATTACCGGTCAGCGTCAGCATACCAATACCCGTCATGGCAATGCCGTACGCGATAAACAGCGGCGGGGTGCCGGCATAGACAAGTACGGACAGCATAATTGCAGTCGCAATGACGATGATGGCAGCCACTGTGCTCTCGTAGCCAACGGCAAATCCCTGAATGATATTTGTCGCGTGACCGGTCGTGCATGCTCTCGCCAGGCTCTTCACAGGGCTATGTCCGGTATGCGTATAGTAGCTCGTGACCTTGTTCAGTGCGACGGCAAGGAACACGCCGATGAGACACGTTAGAGCGGGGCGCAGATCGAGACCCGGGATTCCCCACGAGGCGAGCGTCGAGAGAGCGCCGGGATCTCCGTGCGGGAATCCGGCCGCAGCCATGGGGTTGGCAAGGAGGTAGGCAGCATCGAAATGCAGATAGAAGTAGCCGAGGACAAAGAATCCCACGACGCTGATGAACGAACCGATCCAGAATCCCCGATGGACGCTCTGGAGGGCTTTGTCGGATGAGTCGTGCGCTCCAGCCCTTACAGTGTACGTGCTGATGATTGATCCAAGGACCCCGATGCCACGGACAAGGAGCGGGAAGATAACCCCTTTATGGCCGAAGCTTGCCATACCCAGGATCATCGCTGCGACGATGGTCACTTCATAACTTTCGAAAATATCCGCGGCCATGCCGGCGCAATCTCCGACGTTGTCGCCAACGTTGTCGGCAATGGTCGCTGCGTTGCGCGGGTCGTCTTCCGGAAGGTCTTTTTCGATCTTTCCGACGAGATCTGCTCCGACGTCTGCGGCCTTCGTGTAGATGCCGCCGCCAACACGCATAAAGAGTGCAAGGAGCGTTCCGCCAAATCCAAATCCCAGGAGGGCTTCATACGCTTTGTCGCCAAAGATGAGGAAGATCGTCGTACCCCCCAACAACCCCAGCCCGTCGGTCAGCATACCCGTGACCGTGCCGGTGCGATAGCCGAGCTGCATCGCCTTGCCATATCCTTCCATTGCCGCAGCGGCGACGCGAAGGTTTCCTGTCG
>JACQXT010000186.1 GCA_016208665.1 Chitinivibrionia bacterium
AGCCGAGCGGAGCGGGCGCAGGTGAGGAAACTACCCGTCCTCCGCGCAAATAAACTCCCTAGAACCGGTACGAGAACATGACGATCTTCGGGCGCACCAGCCGCTCGAAATCCTTGAAGGACATTTTGATCAACTCGGTGTGCGAGCCCGCGTTGAATGCGATTTCCTCGTCCTCCGCCAGCCGTTCCGCCGCATAGACATCCATGCCGTAGAGATTCCCGAACGGCGGCATGGCGCCTATATCGCACTCGGGAAACAGGTTCTTGAACTCCTGCTCCGAGGCGATCTCGACCTCTCCGGCTCCGATGACTTCCTTCAGTTGCTTCAGATCGATCTTGTACGGCGCGGGAAGAACGGCCATGGCCATCGTGCCGCCGATTTTGATCATGACCGTCTTGGCCAGTTCCTTCCCTGGAACGTGCGCGGATGCGGCGATCTTCTGGGCGGTGTAGGCGGGGGAATGGCTGATGGAGACGTACTCGATGTTGTGCGCATCGAGAAACTCCTTGAGCTTCTTTACCGGCATGACAACCTCCTCGTTAAATCACGCATGCGATACGACGGAGGCGAACAGCGAACTACCGAATAACGCTCCGCAGGAACCATCCGATGATGATTCCCGTTATCGCCGTTAGAAATATCAGCAGGGCGCGCGAGATCGATAATCCCCAGAAGAGGAATTCGACCGTCACCACATCGGTGTTCTGCACGATAAAGACAAGCACCAGAACCAGCAGCGAGATGCCGATAATCAACTTCGTTTTCTTGACCATGTTCCTACTTTCTTGCGACCAGGCGGACGCCGATCAGCTTCGCTACGGGAGAGAAGCGCGCCAGCGCTTTTCCCAACCGGCCTGGGAGCGCATCCAGCATTCTCTCGGCGTACGCAACCGGAAGTCGAGAAATCGGCGGCAGCTTGCCCGTCGCATCGTAGAGGGCTGCGATATGTTTGAAGCCGGCTTCACGGAACATCACCGCCAGCTCCGACGTCGTATATTCCTTCAGATGCAGCCCGGTCGCGACTTCGTCGAAGTGTTTCGAGATGTCATGGGGGCCGCGGAGGCGGTTCGGCGTAAGGCAAATGTAGATCCCGCCGGGCTTCAAGGCGGCGAACACGTTCCGCACCTGCTCCAGCGCGTCTTCCGGATGGAGGTGCTCCATCAGCTGGTTGCTGTACGCGACGTCGATGCTCTCCGGCGGAACGGGCACGCTCGTGCCGTCCGAGAGGCGGAGCTCGAAGTTCCCGGGGACCGAGGCGCTTCGCGTGATTTCTTCAGACACGTCGACCGCGTACACCACGCGCACCATTCGTGCGACCTCGAACGCCATCTCGCAGTCTCCGGGACCCAGCTGGAGGAAAACCTGCCCGGGTTCGAGAAATCGCCTCAGCAGATCGACCTGGGCGAGCGCTTCCCGCCTCCGCTCGAGCGGATCCACTTTGCGCGCAAGCTGCGGATGGTGCGGCAATCTCCTGAACAATTCGTCGTACACCGAGCCGTACAAACCGATCCGGTCGCTTCTTTGCGCATTGCGCAGCCTGGCGGCCAGCTCCTTCTCGATTTCATAATGCTCTCGTATTTGTTCAGGCGTTCTCATGGCGTTCCGGAATGCTCGTGTGCGCTATCACTATAGGGCGGTCCCGCCATGAAAGTCAAGCCGCCTCCCGGATTCCGCAACCGCTTGGCGCCGCGAACAATCCCTGTTCACGGATTTGACACACATTCCGATTCCTTGTAAGCTCTCCCCGTACGATGGCCTCAACTTGCGTTTGATCGGCGAGTATGCGCGCGACATCGAACAGGAGACCAACCGGATCGCCGCGGGATTCGTGAGCGCGTTCTGACCGGCTATGCCTGAGGAGGGGATGCCGTTATGAGGGATGTTCTTCGCGCGTTCTTTGCATGCGCGCTGCTGGTTGTCGCGGCGCCGTCTCATGGAAAGGCGGCCGGGACGACGGCTCTCGGAGCCGCACCGGCCTTCGATCTGCAGCTCCTGAACGGCGGCGGCTCCATGGCTTCCGCCGAGCTCTTTTCATCCTTCGAGCATACGTTTCTTCTCTTCTGGGACAGCGGCTGCCCTCACTGCGTGGAGATGCTCGCGGGATGCGAGGCTTTTTACCGGAAGCATTTCGGAGAAGAGACGACCGTCGTGGGAATTCTCGGCGATGCCGGAGACGTGCTGCACGCGCGAGGCGTGCTGGAGGCGGAAGACATATCGTTCTTCCAACTGATCGATCCGGGCGGCGGGACCGCACGGGCGTATGATGTTCCGCTTTCGACGGCGGCGCTCGTTCTCGTGGACAGGGACGGCGTGATGTGCGATCGCTCCGTCGATCCCGCGGGAGACATCGGCGCCGTCATGGAAGGGATGCTCGCCCGCCGGGATGCGGCGGCGCCCGAAGGCGAATCCGCCGAGCAAACGGGCGTCACACCCGCCTCGGCGCCGAAGGCATCCTCGGATTGGGTCTTCTCCGGACGCCAGCGCATCCGATTTCTCGGCATCGACTCCCGGGGCGGCGCTCCTGCAGGGCTCTACGGGGAAGATGTTTCCCCGGGAAACAACGTTCACTACCGCTTCGAGTTCGAGGCTTCGCGGATGATCAACCGGCACGTGAGGGCCGGAGGACTTCTAAGAATCAGCAACGAAGGCGATGACGTCCTGAGGGCGGGCCCCCAGTACCTCGGCTCCGAATGGGGCAGCGCGTTCGCCGAACTGAGCGCGAACGATGCGAACCTCAGGCTGGGCTACTATACGATCGCCATGACGCCTCTCACGCTCATGCGGTGGGACTGGGACGACAACCCGCGCATCGGCGGCGACGCCGGATGCGGCTGCGGGGCGACCGGGGGGGTGCTCCTCGTCGAAAGCCTTGAGGAGTTGGCCCCCGAACTCGTGCTCGAAGGCGGGCTCGCCTCGTACGATCGCTCCCGCCTGAGGACGAGGCTCTTCTACGCGATACCGCGGAGGGCGAAGGAGCTTTCCTACGTGAGCGGCCCCCAAGGAGAGGCAAACAGGGCGCAGTACTCGCTCGAGACGTTCGGATTCGAAACGCTCTACCAGCGCCATGACAAGCGCACCTCGTCTTTCTGGAAGGCGGGGCTGCATATCGCCGGCACGAGGGAAAACAAACGGTCGGTCGATTTCATCGCGCTTCGCTATCCCGTACCCGATCCCTGGCGCAGGTCGGTCATCGTGACGGCTTCCGCGCGAATTCCCCTCGTCCGCTTCGTCGGCGTGGCCGGGGAATGGATCGTATGGAACAGAATGGACGTGGATTCGCTCAATAAGGTCTACCACGACATGTACGCCTTCGAGTGGCGCTCCTCCCATGCGCACTACGACGGCGAGGGAGGCATCGCGGGAATCGCGTTCGAGCACTCGCAGAATCTCTACGCAAAGTGCGATTACCTCCGCCTCGACGGAGGTTTCTACTCGCTGTTTGCGGCCCTTTCGTATGCACCCGACCGGGAGGGCGTCCGTTTTTCCGGCAAGGCTCCTATCCCGCTCGCGCATTCGGCCGTGTCGTTTTTTTACAAGCGGCTGCGCGAGCTGAAAGCCGCTGCAGGCGTCGAGCGGGAATACGAATCCATCGCCGGCGTTTCCGTCGATATGGACCTGCCGAACGGTGCGGGAGGAAGCATCGGATGGATGGACAGAGGCGCGTGGAGGAAGGGCGCGATCGATTCGTTCGACGATTCACGGTGGGCGCTAGGGCTCGCAGGAAGGTATCGCTTCACGAAGACGGCCCTCCTCGAGCTGCACTATCAGCGGGTAGCCACAACGGTATGGCATGGAGGCGACGAGCGGGAGTCTCTCGCAAATCTCTACAGTCTCTCTATGTCGTCAAGTTTTTAGCGGTTTGCATCGAATTAGCTCCATCGGCAGATGCATATGCGTGACAAGGCGCTTCGGGAAGCGTTTGCCCAGCGTTTTCGAGGACTTGGCGGAGCGCCCCGAAATAAGGTTTTGTTTACAGTTAACATATTCCTTGACAGGGACATGAAAGAGGAATAGAATAATCGTGCAAAAGGAGAGAATATGTTTCCTTCGGCATGCAACCGCTTATCCGTATTTGCGTCCCGCCTGGTTATTTCCTCGCTACTCATGTTACTTTTCTCCATTCTCATTTCTTCCGCATCAGCCCGCACATGGCACATCAAGGCTCAGGGAGTGCAAGGACCCCCGGATATTGAGACAGCGGTGGAATGTAATGTCGCGGCGGGTTATGCAGTGGCGGTTGACCTTAGTCCGCATCATATTTCGAGGAGGACCTCTATCAAATGCGCTACCGGTGGTTGGTATTGAGTACAGTCCTGTTGTTGATCGCTTGTGTCGCGCCAGCATCTGGTGAGATAGTCAAGGGGTATGGGACACTGGATCAAGGCTGCTGGGATTTTAGCAAAGAGAAATCGGTTCGCGATTGGGACCCAGGTGCGGATGCGTGCATTGCCTACATCATTGACCCTCCGATCGGGTTCATGGTGGCTACGGCCAACTATGCAACCGTCGCCGTCATTGACAGCGCGTTCGACGACGTTACGACGGCACCCGAAGACAGCTCGGCGTATGTGTATGATTATCTTGCGTTCGACTTCGTTACTTACGTCGTCCATACGGCGGAGGGTCATTATGCGAAGTTTCACATTCTGCAGTTCATTCCACTCGTGATCATCGAGTACGCCTATCAATCTGACGGGAGCCGCAATCTGGATACGAGCGTCCCGGTGGATGCTACAAGCTGGGGTCGAATCAAAGCACTTTATCAGTGACACAGCCAAAGCGCTCAGATCATTGAAAGGAGCGGAAAATGAAGAGGAGCAGTGCGCTTGGAATGGCAATGATCATCGTTATGAGTCTCGCAGGAAAGGGATGGACTGTCGAGGAACCACCGGATTCACTCCCAGATCCGTCAGAATGGGCTGGGTGGCAGAGCTACAGTCGCTTTGACATTGAAACAACCTATCCTTCCTTCGGGGCGGTGTTCGATGTTCTGGTTAGCTCCAGTGTAAATGAAGAATGGGACTCCACCACAATGGCAACCTTCATCCAGTTCGTGTTAGATGAAGAAGAATCAAATGACACGGACATCTTCCCTAGAATGTGGAGTTATTTTTGTTATGCAGATACTGGCTCAGTGTACGATGGGATTGAATATGGAGCTTATAATTCGATTCTTCTCTACATCTATGACAGTTCGGATTTCTCTTGCCCACCCAGTTCGAACTGGTACTGCCTGGGATATTCGTGGTTCAACGGGGCCTTTCCTGATGAGTTGGTGTTGAGCGCATCGGATGGAAAAACGCCTGATGAAGTGGCTCGCGATGCGTTTGCGCACGAACTGCAGCATCTCTGTTGGGTTGCCAACGGTTATCCTTCTATGTACCGCAATGCGAATGAATCTATGTCCACAGCGGCGGAGTACATGTGGAAATCATGGGAAGTCCAGCCAGCAAATATCTACGATATTTCGTACGATGCGAGTGTGTTTCGCTGTGAGCATTGTGATCCTCCTAGGAAATACCTTGTGGAGCGGAACTGGATGGGCTACCTCTATGACTATTTTCGCGGCTCCCCGACTGATCCCAGTGATGATCTGATCTACAAGTGGATTCGTCAGAAAGATGAGATAGGGTCTGGCGAGGTGACAATGCGTACATTGGCTCAGGTGCTTGGGGGATCGGAGTACGATTGGATTGATGGGTCGACCGGGGACGAGCGTCTCGCCACGGCATTTCAGTGGTTCCTAGTGGCAAAGTTCTGCGACGCTCCAGATTTCGCATTCGACTCAAGGTTTGGATATGAAGATTTCAGTCCGGTGCGTGTAGCCGGATTGTTCTTGGATCTCGATTCTTCTATCCCGCCAGGTAATACTCCGCAACTTCCCGTGGATTGTCCTGGTGAGACCAGACGCGGCTATTGCCCAAATCTTGATCCGCCGGTACCACCAGAAAACAGCGGTCCATGGAACGTGCGTATTCTTCCACCATCGTACGAACTCGGTGTCGAGAGCGAGAATGCGATGACTGAGGTTTCGGGTATCTATCGAGACGGGGACGACACGCCCGCTGATATGACCGACGGGGATAAGTCTCGGGACTATATCGATATTGCGATTTACGGCACCGACTACATCATCTTCAAGGCCGGAGACTATTACCAAGACGACGATGGACACGAGTTTCATTTTTCACTCGAAGGCGAGAGCCCAACTCCTCCCACGGACAATACCGAAGTGAAGGCGTGGGTCATTGGGTATAACTCGGAGGAGGACACGCTCCAACTCCATCCCGAAGACATCGTCTTCATCGAACCGATGGGCATTCATCCGGACAGCACGAGTGGAAGCATAGTCGTGACCGATTTTGGGGCGGCATCAAGTCCGTTGTCACCGCGATCACCCTCGTGGAGATAATCCCGGGATCACATTTTACCGGTCCCGAAGAAGACGAGTACTTTACGTACACATACAAGTATGGCGTGTACACAACGCAAGACCATAGTGCTTCCTGGCGGGGAAATGTATTTGCACTGGGAGACGTAGTGGTAGGCGCAGGCCGCCAGCTTGCCGTAACTCCAGAAACGAAGGTGTTGATTTGGCCCGATGACTTGTCCGGAGAAGGTGCAGATACATCGCGCATTGAGCTCAACATCGAAGGTTACCTCGATATAAATGGCGCCGCCGAGAATCCGGTCGTCTTCCAGTCGTGGCAGAGCAACGGAAGAGACGACTGGATCGGCATCAAGTTGTGGACAGGAAGCTCGGGCGGCGATCTCGATCACGTAATCATCAAGAACGCAGAGACCGGTATTAAGCACAACGTGCCGGTTACGCTCACAAACAGCACCATCAGCGATTGTGAGATCGGAATCGAGAGTGACGACAATCTCACTTTGAGTAGTTCAACCGTGACCGCTTGTACCGATTACGGTGTTCATGTTCGAAAAGGCACAGCGACACTATCCACTGACACAATCTCTTTTTGCGATCAGAATGGAATCGGGGTATATCCATATTATGGAGCTTTGGAGGCCGCACTCGATGCCGCGAGCTGCTTTGTACATGATAATGAAGTCGGTGGAATTGCGGCCGGCGGTAGCTATGCAGCAGTTGGTGTTCAATATTCAAAGATAGAGAACAACTACTATGGAATAACTCTTGGCGCGGACTGTGATATATTACTGGAGCACTGCATGATCAAGAATAACGATACCGGCGTTCTCGTGGGATTCGTGACGACGCAGGCGACCGGCTGGGTCAAGTATTGCACGATACGAGACAATGCTACGAATGGCATCTGGATGTCGGACACGGACATCGTCGTGTGGGATAACATAATAGATAATAACGATATCGGGATCAATTGCGATGGCCAGAACACAAATCCCTTCGTCTACTTGAACGATATTACCGACTACGGCATGGGCATAAAATGCGATCACGAGGCTACTGGTCTTTTTATCTATAACTTAATCCAGAGCACCGGAATCGTAACCGGCGTCGGAGCTGCAAACGGTGCCAATCCCGACCTGGGACATGCGTCCGAATCCGGATACAATAGTTTTAAGCAGAAGAAAGGTTACTATGTGTGCAACTTGACGGAAGGACTTACGATTATGGCTGAAGACAATTACTGGCCATATGGCCAGGCGGCTAATCGCTTCATAGGCTTTGTGGATCGTGATCCATATCTCGATAGCATTCCAAATCTTGTTGCTCCAATGGACGAGCAAGATTCAAGAGAGGAAATAGCTCCGGATAGCTATGCGCTCAAGCATAGCTATCCGAATCCTTTCAATCCCTTTACAATCATAAGTTACGAAGTGCCGCCTTCCGGCGATCTTGTGTCGATCTCGATCTACAACGCGGTGGGGCAAGTTGTGAAATCGCTTCTCAGCGAACGCAAGGGCTCAGGATACTATTCGGTTGATTGGGACGGGAGAGATTCGAATGGACAGCCTGTTGCAAGCGGAGTCTATTTTGTACAGATGCGCGCTGGGGCGTTCAAAGAGACGAGAAAGATCCTGTTACTGAAGTGAAGCAGTCAAGGCAAAGAGAGGGTGATGGAAATGTTAAAGAGAATACACGTAGTGAGTATAGTGGTTGCTTTCTGCCTTACTTGCGCCTGCCTTTCCTCTGCTGATGCTGCAAAGCTCTCGATCCCGCTTGCTGCCGCGAGCATATCGACGCACGCATCGTCAATTGAAGCGCTCGGAGATTACTACACAATATCTATTAATATTCCCGAGCAGATCAAGGGGAAGGAGTTGTATGGAGCATACCTTGAGCTCTATGTGGATGTGAATGCTCTTGAGTATCAAGGACAGGTCAACAACGCGCCTTCACTCGATGTGTATGCTCTAAAGGCTGCTTTCTCAGGCAGTGAAGATGCAAACCAGTTCGGGCAGTCGTCATTCGGTCCGAGGAACGTCGTTCTGGGGGAGAATAAACGAGTCCTTATCGACATCACGAACATAATCAGGGCATACCTGCAGAATCCTGGATTGAATCACGGTTTGATACTCGGATCTCTCACGGGCATGAGAGACGGTTTGTTCACGATCAGGAAAGATGTCGTTTCCAAGGGTGCCTTTGGACAGATCAATTACTTTTATGATGATCGCGTCCAATAGTTATGGCACTATCCGCCTGCACCACACATCATCTCATATGCCTGGGATAGGATATCAAGCGCGCGTTGGAAATCGGAGCTATTCGTCGTAGATCGCCTTGATGGCACCCCATGTGCGGGATTCCACCGGCACCGTGGAGTAGAGCTTGAGGTAGTCCACTTCCAGATACCCGTCCTGGATCATGAAGGTAAGCCGGGCCGTGTAGTTTCCGGCGGTCAGATATTGGCTGCTCGAACCGGCAGCATCCACCCACGAGCTTCAGCCGAATCCCTTGCCCGCGAAGCTGACGGAATACGTGTGAACCAACCCGCCGCCCGAGGGAGTCAAGGTGAGCTCGAACCAGTATACGAGCCCGTAGTCCCCCCGGCAGTGCATGTGCGCCGTGTAGTCTCCCTCGACGGATATAGTTACCGGATACTCGACCCACTCGCCGTAATGGTCGAGGCCGATCATCATGCCGCCGCCGCTGCATGTCGGGTATGGAGAAACCTGAATGACGTCGTTGGCGACGTCGTAGCAGTTGTTGAATGTCTCGGCTTCCTTGACAACGGTCGCGGAAAAAACATGGAGGGGATTGAACGCAACGAAGGCCACACAGGCCGATATGAAAATACCGGCTGGCCGCTGCCCGAACATCTGAGGAACTCCCATATTCCTTTTCCGCACTTCACGCATATCGATAAGTATACCACGATCTTGCGCGACTCGTCAATGCATATGGCGCGAAGGAGCTGCAGCCAAACGCTGCGGCTTTTCTTCTCCGGCCGCCGTCGCACGCCGAACCTTTTCTCCTCCGGACTCCCGCCGCACCTCGTCCCTACCGCCCACAGGAGCTACTTGACGCGTTTCGAGACCTTACGATCTTCATGAAATACCTGAGGGGGTTGAGATAGGTCAGATATTGGACCGCCGCCGGCATGTTCGCGATGGGGATGAAGAAGCCGCTCGTCAATATCGTGTAGATCGAGAAGAACCAGGAGAAGAACATCGCCTGCTGCTGCGTCCGCGTTGCCGTCGAAATGAACATGCCGACGCCGAGTGTGGTGAACAGGAATATGAACGCGAGCGCGTAGAGCAGCGGCCATGATCCTGCAAACGGAATCTTGAACCAGAGCACGCCGAACGCGAGCGCGATCGACATCTCGACGAATCCGAGGATCGCGAATGGAATCGTCTTGCCCAGAATGAGGGCGGGGGTGGATATCGGGGTTACGACGAGCTGCTCCAAGGTGCCCAGTTCCCGCTCGCGCACGATGGCCATGGCGGTGAGCATGACCGTTATCATGGTAAGCAATACGGCAATGATACCGGGCACCATGAAATAGATCGATTCTCCTTCGGGATTGTAGAGCACCTTCTGGCGCAGAGAAATGGGAACCTCTCTCGATGCCGTCCTTCCGTTGAACTGCGCCGTGATGATGCCCGCGTACCCGAGGGAGATCGCGGCCGCGTTTGCGTTCGTGCCGTCCACGATGAAGCCCGCGCGCGCGGCGCCGCCCGCGGCCAGCGTTTTCGAGAAATCCGGGGGGATGATCAGAACCGCGTCGTACGCATTTTCCTGGAACCCCCGCTCGATCTCGAGCAGCGGCAGTCCGGAATCGCGCGGGATGAAGTAGTCGCCCGCGGAGAACGAGCGAACAAATTCGCGTGAGAGCGAGCTCCGGTCGCAATCATGGACCGCCATACCGATGAACTTCACGTCGGTGGACACCGCGTATCCCAGCACCAGCAGCTGCACGAGCGGCATGATGAAAATCAGTCGGAGCATGATGCGATCCCTGCGTATCTGCAGGAGCTCCTTCCGTATCAATGCCGCTATCGTTTGAACCATCGCTACCCGATCTTCAGTTTGAACCGCTTGGACGCCGTTCCCAACAGCACGGCCGCGAGCGCCGTGAGAAACACGGCCTGAATCGCCAGCACGCCGACGCCGGATCCCTTCAGCATGATCCCGCGAATGATGAGAAGGAAATACTTCGCCGGCACGATGTAGGTCACGCACTGCAGCACCGCGGGCATCGTATCGATATCGAATATGAATCCCGACAGCATGACCGAGGGGAGCACCGTCGCCATCATCGCAGCCATCATGGCGACCTGCTGCGTGTTGACGATCGTCGATATGAGCACGCCGATCGAGAGCGCCGCGATTACGTAGACGACGCCGAACGCGAAGAGGAGCGCCACGGATCCGCTGAACGGAACGCCGAAGTGAAGAACGGCGAAGAGAATGATCAGCGTGCCGTCCAGCAGCGCCAGCGCGCTGTACGGCAGCACTTTCCCGATAATCACCTGCAGCGGCGTTACCGGCGTGGTGAGGAGCTGCTCCATGGTGCCCGTTTCCTTTTCACGGGCGATGGTCACCGATGTCAAGAGCGCCGATATCATCATGAGAATGATGGCGATCAGGCCGGGGACGAAGAAGTGGGAAGACTTCAGATCGGGATTGTAGAGCACTCGCTGCGAGAGCGCGATGCCCGGCGCGCGCCCGAGCGCGCCCGCATGCTCCTTGAGAAAACTCCCCAGCACGATCTGCGAATAGCTGGCCGCTGCCGCCGCGTAATTCGCGTCGGCGCCGTCGATCGTCAGGCCGAGCTCGAAGGATTCCCCTTTCTCGAGCGCCTTCGCCAGGCCCGGCCCGATGATGAGAATCGCGTCGGCGCGCCCGCTCTGCAGGATCCTCTCCGGATCCATCAGGTCCGCGGAGGCGCCGGGGACGCGGAAGTAGCCCGAGTTGAAGAACTTGTTCGCCAGTTCGCGCGACGCCGAGGTCCGGTCGAAATCGAGAACGGCCAGCCGTATGTTCTTGATGTCGAGATTGATGGCGTAGCCGTAGAGCAGCGTCATCATGATCGGCATGAGGATGGCGATGACGAGCGACCGCGGATCGCGGATGATGTGCCGCATTACTTTCGCCGCAATATAATACAATTTACGCATCGGCGCCGCCCCGCGAAATGAGATGCACGAATGTGTCTTGCAGGTTGTTTTGCCCGTACGTCCGCATCAACTCCTGCGGATTGCCGGCCGCGACGATCCTGCCCTGGTGCATGATCGAGATGCGTCCGCAGAACTCGGCTTCATCCATATAGTGAGTCGTCACGAACAGCGTCGTTCCGCCGTCGGCGAGACGGTAGAGGATCTCCCAGAAACGCCTCCGGAACACCGGATCGACGCCGCCGGTCGGCTCGTCGAGAAAGAGGATCCTCGGCCTGTGGAGAAGCGCCGCCGCGAGGGCGAGGCGCTGCCGCCATCCCGTGGGAAGCGACCGCGCCGGACGGCGGATGAACTCCTCGAGTTCGAGGCTCGATGCAAGCTCGCCGATTCTCGCTTTGAGGGAGCCGGCGGGTATCCGGTACACCGAACCGTAGAACCAGAGATTCTCGTATCCGGTGAGGTCCCCGTACAGCGAGAACTTCTGCGACATGTAGCCGATGTTGAGTTTGATCTGCTCGCTCCGGCGGTAGATGTCGAAGCCGGCGACGGAACCGCTTCCCGAGGTCGGCAGGAGAAGCCCGCAGAGCATTCTGATGGCGGTTGTTTTCCCCGCCCCGTTCGCGCCGAGAAAACCGAAAATCTCTCCGGTCCGGACGCTCAGGCTGATCTCGTCGACCGCGGTGAAGCGCCCGAATCGTTTTGTCAGCCTGTCGAGAACAACCGCGTTCTCCATGAATCAATTCCCCATCAGTTGTATGAAGGCATCTTCGAGATCGGGTTCGACTTCGACCGCCGCGTCCGCGGCGATGCCGATCGCGGCGAGAGGCCCGTTGAAATCTTCGATCGTTTTCTCCGAAGGAGTGTAGACGTGTATGGCGGCGCCGAACCGCCGCGCGCCGAGCCGTTCGATGCCGTTCAGCCGTTCCATCCGCTCGGCGGTCGGCTGCGCGTCCAGGCGGTATACTTTTCCTTTGAACCTGCGCGGGAGTTCCGCGGGCGCCCCCTCCGCCAGTTTCCGTCCCTCGAACATGAAGACCGCGCGGTCCGCAAGCTCGACTTCGTCCATGTAGGGGGTCGATACCAGGATCGTGGAGCCGCGCCGCGCGAGATCCCGCAGGATGATCCAGAATTGCCGCCGCGAGAGGACGTCCACACCCGTCGTCGGTTCGTCCAGTATCAGCACCTCGGGATCGTGCATGAGC
>JACQXT010000187.1 GCA_016208665.1 Chitinivibrionia bacterium
ACACCCTCTGTCGGACTATTATCAGATCCTGTAATCCGAAGGATCGTACGGAGAGTGTCAGTTTGGTAAAATCCCCCCACTCCAGGGCATACGTAAATAACATCTGGCCAAGATAGTACGAGATTACGATGTGCAAAGTTGTCCACAGACGATCCCGAAGCATACTGGCTAAAATCATTCCAGAAGCCGCTGATACCTTCGACGACTCCATGCGCACTCGATACCCTAAAATCATTCTCCACCCCGGTGCCTGAATATGCTTGATAAAAGTTAGTTCCTTTCGGGACCTCAGCGCGCCAGCTTGATGGATCGAATATCCTATAGCAATCAATTTGGTTATCATTCGTCGATAGATCCCAGGATATATTAACCCGGCCACCCCGATCATATGGCGTATCGGTAACGACCAGATTAGTCGGAGGTGCAAGTACTGGCCTATTCCCAGCGCCTCCACATCTATACACGGAACCAGATTGAATGGGAAATAATTCAGGATCGCTGGTGAATCGTTTATCGACAAACGCTGACGGCTCCCCATGATCCAAGAAATACACTAGGTCCGTGTTATATTGACCGAAGGCATCTTGTACATACTCTTCATGGCCGCCATTTGCAAACCATTTTGTCCTGAAATAAGCGGGACCTCTTGAATTGTCGGCCACATAGAGTGCAACAGAATCTGGCGAAGTGACCAAGTATGCCATCTCCACGGGATTACAGCCGGATCCCGGCTTCTTGATAAAATAGGAAATATCCTCAACGGAAGTTGGTTCATAGATGTCATCCCTATACGGTGTATATTGACCCGCGAAATCAATTACGTTATATGTTCTATAGACAACTTTCTTATTACTGAACGAGGCATGAACTATCTTGAATGATTGGTCAACCACGACCCACTCGACAAACATCATTACATGAGAGCTACTTATCAATAAGTCTGCTTCGAGTAGCTCATCCCAATCGATACCGTGGACATTAGGATCTGCAGCAAGGGTCGCTACAGTGCACCCAGTCCCTCTATCGCTGGCCATACAAACGAGTCCCGAACAATCGACTCCTGCGGCCCAGTTATTGACGTTTTGGCCACTTGGACCACCTATAAGTGTGCCAACGCCAAATCCATTGTAGATGTTCTCCTGGGCCGTATCGCTGCTTTGCCTTCCTCCCCAAGCGTATGGTACCCCATTCCAGGAATAATATAGCACCACTCCTTCAGCGATCGGCCACTGGGGTCTGAACGGGGAATATTGCTCCCCGTTAGCTAGATATTTTGGATGAAATACATTTTGCCAAAGCTTCCAGTAGTTTGGAGAAGTGTCTTGCACATCTAACGAATTCAGGCTCACAGTGGCTTGGCACACGGCATAACTTGTGGCTTCTGAACGAGTCAATGCAGTAGCTTCAATACTAGTCAATAATAGCAAGATGGCAATCATGCAGCACAACTTCTTCTTCATACCTGCTCCTTTTCGTATCTTATCGATAGAAATAACTATTCACGCCATCTAATGATCTTTACACCATCATTCCCTACGTGAAGGCGATACAGAGCAGGGCTGAAGTTGACCATAACAAGCTCATCCAGGTTGTAAGCAGTAGGGGGGAAGAATGCGCCCCAAGAAGCTGGTTTGAGCATTACTGATCCAATAACAGTGCCTTGATTATTGTGGATGGTCATTGGCCAGTAATCAAGCGAGGGAGAAGGCCTTGCGTGCGAGACGGCAAAATAATCATTATTTTTTGAGACGGCTATTAACATGCCCCGCTTCTGGATCTGCGCTAGTGATTCTCCACTTGGGGACACTATCTCGATATCGCCAGCTCTATTCTTTTGGTACGCTCTCGTTTCTCCCGATCCCCAACCAACGGTCCCTGCAAGTTGCTCAGCTTCGGAGACCAGTTTGGCATTTCTCGTAATGCGAAATGTCTCCTTCTTATCAGTATCATACAGCCCAATACCATCATGCAGGTCGACAAATACCACTCCTCCTTCGTTCCGTACTCTAATTTGCTCTCCCTTCTGCATTATTGTTTGCATGCCTAAATCGCCATTCTTTACAAAGATTCTCTGTTCAGGAGCGCCAGAACGAAGATCGAACGTATATATTTGGTACCTAGACCATTCTATTGACGGATCTCCTGGATGCCCTGAGTAGTCCATCAATAGATACAGTTTTCCTGACAGCAATATGATGTCAGATGCAAGTACAGGACGATTCAGAGGATCACTTGCTTGAACTGCTTTAATCGTTTTTATGTAGTTCCCGTCAATTGAATACACTTTGACGTCATACTTGACATTATCAAATATGAGAATATTCTCGGCTGTGACATCAAAGCAAGAAACCAACTCTATTGGCTCTGAATGCTTTTCAATGCCTTGGTAGCCATATTCATCAAGGGCGTCTCCGAACCTCCCGTGCACGACGACTCTTGGATGCCATTCATCGACTTCAGCGAGTGAAGGTCCAACGGAGATGAGCAGGATTAAAAAAATTGCGAAGATGGATTTCATAAGTAAGGATTCCTTTCCAGACCTTGAGATTGGTACACGAAAGTCTCAACATTGCTTTAAAGGAAATTACTTCCTATAAACGTCCAGAGCGGCACAGCGTTCGTTCTCAAGCACGATATACAAACACTCAGGATCTTACCTCGGGAAGTTCGAAAAACTCAGCTTTGAATACTGCCGGGAAAGGATGCTCAAGCGGGTTGCACTTCATTCTCCCCAGTGAAATGCAATAGAATTATGCCGGACATTTCGTTAATTGTCAAGTAATGATTCGCTTAGCCCAGATCCACGGATAAGGCCGCGAATATTTGATGTGATCTCATTTTACTAGCCAGTCCATAATAGAGACGACATGTCAGGCAACGTACACGGTTGTTTCCGTCTGAAACAAGGCGCGGATTTTGTCTGGCCGACACGCCAGGTGGCGCAGCGCGCCGAGCGTCTTGGACTTGAGGTCGGCACTCCCCCAGATGCCGGCGCGGCCCAGTCGGTTCGCTTTGACTTCCCGCCATACGCCCTCGTCGGGATTCAATTCGGGACCGTAGGGCGGCAGCAGGAACACTTTCAGGCGCCCCTTATACATGGCGACGCGACGAGTGACCTTGCGAGACTTGTGCATCGGATGCCCATGCAGGATCAGGTACACCGGCCGCTGCGCACCCACGATCAGCCGATCCAGAAAGCGGCACATCAGGCTGGCATTGAGTCACCCGGATTGGATCATGAAACGCATCTTGCCGCGGCGGGCGGTCAAGAAACGCAACCGAGGCATCCCGGTCTGCGATTTCGTCATGAGCCTGGTGTACAACCTCCTCGCCGGAGGGGCCCATTTGTCCGATCTCGAAGAGCTCCGAAGTGAAGCCGCAACTCGGAAGCATCTCTACGAACTCAACGTTCCAGCACCCACGACCGCCGGCGAGTACCTCGCAAAATTTACCACCGGGCGCATCAAACAGCTCGAAGGGGTGATTCGAATGGCGGTGCACAAGGCAGCCTGATCGCCCTCAGCCGGTTCGGAAGATCCCTATTGAATGGAACAAGACCGGTTCCAAGCATGCCTTCAAGAGCTGGCCAATGAGAAATTGCCGGACTCCAACGGTCATTCTCCCAATCGCCAACAGCTTGGATCGAGCATCTCGGCCCTTTTACTAGCTCTTCCTGTGACAGTCCGAGCCTTATCCTTCGTTGCCTGATCCCTTGACCAACGGCTTTTGGCTTGCAGGAACAACTCCTTGGAAGCATTGGAGGTCTTGGGGAGCAGAGTTTGAGGCGGCAGAAAGGCAACGCGGGGGAGTGCATCCGACCGCTCCACAGCCGAACCGGCATCCATCCCGCCTCGCCGCCGCGCGCACGGGCTCTCGGGCCGGCGTTCGCACGCCGCCGGAGCCGTTTCCAAACCTTTTGACTTTTATCGCACGGTAGCATAACCTCTGTTGAGTCAACCCTAAAGAAAGGATATGCGATGCGAGTCCTCATTACGGGTATCACCGGCTTTGCCGGGAGCCACCTCGCGGATTACTGCCTCAGCCGGGGCGATGCGGAAGTGTTCGGAATCGTGCGGTGGCGGAGCAGGACGGAAAACATAGAACATCTGATAAACAAGATCCCCCTCTTGGAATGCGATCTTCGGGATGCCACATCGACGCGGACCGTCATTGAGGAAGTGCGGCCGGATTTCATATTTCACCTGGCCGCGCAGAGCTTCGTGCCGACGAGCTGGAGGGCGCCCTCGGAATGCCTCACCACGAACGTGCTGGGCCAGCTCAACATATTCGAGGCGGTGAGGAAGACGAAGCTCGGCTGCCGCATTCAGATCGCCTGTTCAAGCGAGGAGTACGGCATGGTGCTTCCTGACGAGCTGCCGATCAAGGAGGAGAATCCCCTGCGGCCGATGAGCCCGTACGCCGTGAGCAAGGTCGCACAGGACCTCCTGGGATACCAGTATTTCATGAGCTACAAGATGGAAATCATCCGGACGCGCGGATTCAACCACACGGGGCCGCGGCGGGCGCCCGTGTTCGTCATCTCCGATTTCGCGAAGCAGATCGTGGACATCGAGAAGGGCTTGAAGAAACCCGTGATCAGCGTCGGCAACCTCGAAGCGAAACGGGACTTCACCGACGTGCGGGATACCGTCATAGCATATTTCCTCTCGCTCGAACGCGGCGAGGCGGGAGCCGTATACAACATCTGTTCCGAAAAATGCTACCGCATCCGGGAAGTGCTCGACATGCTTCTCGCTCTGAGCGACGCCAAGGTGGAAGTGCGCCAGGATCCCGATCGGATGCGCCCCTCCGACGTGCCCGTGTTGCTGGGCGACTGCACGCGTTTCAGGGAGCGCACCGGCTGGAAGCCCCGGATATCGTTCGAGCAGACGCTCAAGGATGTCATGGATTTCTGGAGAAAGAAGTAAGAAGTGCCGTTGCAGCGAGTGCTGGTTACCGGATGCTGGGGTTTCGTCGGTAAGGCCGCGACGAAGAGCCTCATCGAGGACGGCGTCGACGTCTGGGGCGCCGATTCGCACGGCGCTCCCGGGCGTTTCCCCGGAAAGGGATGCGTCCAGATCGATCTCTCCCGGCCGGCAGAGGTCGAGAAGCTCATTGCCTGGATACAGCCGACGCATGTGCTCCATCTCGCCGCGCAATCGAGCGCGGGGCGTTCCTTCAAAGAACCGCTGGACACGATTCGAAACAACCTGCTCGCCACACTCGCCGTTCTGGATGCGATCAGGAAAGGGGAGAGCCGTGCGCGGCTTCTGGCCGTCGGATCGACGGACGAGTACGGACCGGTCGACGACGCCCACCTGCCGCTCGCGGAAGCGCGGCCCGCGCAACCCGCCAATCCCTATGCGCTCAGCAAAGCCGTGCAGACGCAGTGCTGCTCCCTGTACCACGCCGTGTACGGCGTCGACGTCGTGATGACGAGAAGTTTCAACCACACCGGGCCGGGCCAGACCGATACGTTCGTGCTGCCCAGCTTCGCCCGGCAGATCGCGGAAATCAAACACAAGGTGCGGGAACCCGCCATGGAAGTCGGCAACATCGAGATCAAGCGCGACTTTCTCGACGTCCGGGATGTCGTCCGGGCCTACCGCGCGCTGCTCGAGAAGGGCAAGCCGGGGGAAATCTACAACGTCTGTTCGGGCACGTCGTACTCCCTGAAGGAGCTGCTCCATAGAATGTGCGCGCTTGCCGGCGTGCGGGTCGACGTGCGCGTCCGCGAGGAACGGATTCGTCCGCTCGACGCCCGGGAACTCCGCGGCAACAAGCTGAAAATCACGAGGGACACGGGGTGGTCCCCCGCGATCCCCATCGAGGAAACACTGCAATCGCTTCTGGATTACTGGGAACGGGTGGTCGTGGGAAGCGGTACAACTCATACGGCGTAGGTCAGCGGGAGGCGATGAATGATCAAGATCAGCATGATCGGCACGGGCTATGTCGGGCTGGTTTCCGGCGCGTGCCTGGCCGACTTCGGCAACAACGTATTCTGCATCGATATCGATAGGAAACGCATCGACGCGCTCACGAAGGGCGAGATTCCGATCTACGAGCCGGGGATCGAACACGTCGTCGAACGCAACGTCAGGAGCGGAAGACTCCATTTCATGACCGACCTCGAGGAGGCCGTCACCAAGTCCGACGTGGTCTTCATCGCCGTCGGCACGCCTCCCCGGCCGGACGGCAGCACCGATCTCACGCAGGCGTTCAACGCGGCGGAGCAGCTCGCTTCCTGCCTCAACGGATACAAGGTCATCGTCCAGAAGAGCACGGTGCCGGTCGGAACCACGAGGAAGATGGCGGAGAGGATAAGGGAAAAGGCGGGATCCGGCGCGCAGTTCGACATCGTTTCCAATCCGGAATTCCTGAGGGAAGGATCGGCGATCGAGGATTTTCTCCGTCCCAACCGGGTCGTCATCGGGGTCGAATCGGAGCGCGCCGAGGCGGTCATGAAGAAGATCTACCGGCCGCTCTACCTGCTCGAGACGCCGGTCGTGATCACCACGCTGGAAACCGCCGAGCTCATCAAGTACGCCAGCAACGCGTTTCTCGCGACGAAGATATCGTTCATCAACGAGATCGCGGCCATCTGCGACCTGGTCGGCGCGCGCGTGGACGACGTCGCGAAAGGCATGGGGCTCGATCAACGCATCGGGGCAAAATTCCTGCACGCGGGCCTCGGCTACGGGGGATCGTGCCTGCCCAAGGACGTCACGTCCCTCATTCACGTCGCGGCCTCGAACAAGTACGATCCGAAGATCATCCGCGCGGCCCACGAGGTGAACCGCTCCATGGTCGGCCGGGCGGTCGAAAAGGTTAGAGCCGAAATCGATCCGGTCGCCGGGAAGCGCATCGGCGTGCTCGGGCTGTCCTTCAAACCCAACACGGACGATATCAGGGAGGCGCCTGCGATCGCGCTGATCGAGACGCTCCTGGCGATGAACGCGAAGGTGAAGGTGTTCGATCCGGTCGCCATGGACAACTTCAGGCAGCTCGGGCATACGGTGGAGTATTGCACCAACGCGTACGACGCCGCCGAAGATTGCCACGCCCTGATGCTGCTCACCGAATGGAACGAATTCCGGGAACTGGATTTCGAGCGGCTCAAGCGCCTGATGGCCGAGCCGGTGCTCATCGACTGCCGGAACGTGTACAAACCGAACATCGTGGAAGAACACGGATTCCGCTACCGCTCGTTCGGGCGCGGAAGCGCGTAAAGGAGCCTGAACCATGATAGACGGAGTGATAGTCAAGAAGCTCAAGGTGATTCCCGACGAACGTGGTTTCCTGATGGAAATGATGCGCCGCGACGACGATTTCTTTCGGCAATTCGGCCAGATCTATCTCACGGC
>JACQXT010000180.1 GCA_016208665.1 Chitinivibrionia bacterium
CGCCGCCGAGGCGCCGGCCACGGAAGTGCCCGACTTGACCACGACGATGGGTTTCTTCTTGGAGATGCGCTTGGCTAGCTGCGTAAAATTCCGCGGTTTTCCGAAATCCTCGAGATAGAGCGCGATCACTTTCGTATCCTCGTCGTGCTCCCAGTATTCGAGCAGGTCGTTGCCGGACACATCCATCTTGTTGCCTACGCTGATGAAGTAGGATAGCCCCAGATTGAGCTGGTGCGTGGCGAGAAGGATGGCGACGCCCAGCGCGCCACTCTGCGACATCATGGCGAGCACGCCCCGCTCCGGCTGCATGGGCGCGAAGGTCGCGTTCAGGCGCACGTCCTCGATCGCGGTCACGAGCCCCATGCAGTTCGGCCCGACGACGCGGAACTTGTACTTATCCGCGAGGGCGGCAAGCTGCTGCTCCCGTTTGATGCCTTCCCCGCCGATTTCCTTGAATCCGGCGCTGATCACGACGAGGGCTTTCACCCGTTTTTTGCCGCACTCCTCCGCAATTTCGAGGACTTTCTCCTTCGGCACGACGATGATCGCGAGATCGACTTCGTCCGGAATGCTCAACACGGAGAGGTACGACTTCATGCTGTGAATGAACTCGTATCTCGGATTCACGGGGAAGAGTTTCCCGTTGTACTCGTACATAATCATGTTGCGGAGAATTTCGTGTCCGATGCTCCCTTTTCGGGGAGTGGCTCCGATGACCGCAACCGATTTGGGTTTGAATACAGGATCGAGCGATTTCATGATTCTGTGACACCGTCCCTGAATATTGACATCTGCCGCGCGAGGGACATGCAGTTGACGAACCGTTCGCGCGGAGCGAGCGAAGATCACCCGCCGCAGGCGGGAAGCTGAGCGGAGCGGGCGCGGGTGAGGAAACTGCATGCCCCTCGCGCGGCTCCGGACCATAACATTACACAGGCAATCTCATTCCCCCCGGTCGAATAAATCATAAATCACCGGGATCGCGTACATCGTGAACACCGCCGATACCAGCACGCCGCCCATCGTCACGATCGCCATAACCGCGCGGAACTCGCTGCCCGCCCCGCCCAATGCCTGCGGCAGCATGCCGATCGCGATGGCGAGGTTCGAGATGATGATCGGGCGCAAGCGAACCGGACACGCTTCGAACAAGGCTTCCCGCCGGTTCATCCCCCGCTGCCGGAGCACCGATGTGTAGTCGAGCAGCAGGATGGCGTTATTCACCACGATCCCCACGAGCATGACGACGGCCATGAGCGAGAAGATGTTGATCGTCTGTCCCGTGAGGAAGAGCGAGAAGCTCGTTCCCACGAGGCCGAGCGGCAGTGTCGCCATGATGGTGAACGGATGCTTGAACGATTCCAGAGTCGCCGCGAGAACCATGTAGGTCAGAAGAATCGCCAGAAACAGCGCCTGGAATATCGATGCGAAGGATTCCTCCTGGAATTCAACCATGCCGCCGTAGTGGAGGCGGTACCCGGGCGGAAACTCCATGGCCGAGGCTTTCTTCCTGATCTCCGCGACCAACTCGTTCAAGGTTCCGCTCCCCACGTTCGCCGAAACGCGGACGAGTTTCTCCCGGTCCTTGCGAAGGATTTGCTGTTGGGACGTCCCCATGCGGATTTCTCCCAACTGCGTGATGGGCACGACATAGTCCCCCGATGCGATCTCGGTCGAAAGAAAATCGTTCACGCGGTCGCGGTCGCTCTCGCGATAACGGACGCGGATATCGTATTCATCGTCCTCGATCCGGTAGCGCGACGCGATATCGCCTTCGTATCCGGAGCGCAGGGCCATCGCCACGACGGCCGAATTCATGCTGAAATGATCGAGCTCCATGCGGTCGGGAATGAACGTCACTTCGGGCTTGTCGGCTTCGAGGCTCGATTTGAGTCCCGAGAGCCCCCGCACGGTCGCCACCGAATCGTAGAGTTCCTGCGACAGCGTTTCGATCACCGCCATGTCGGGGCCGGTGAGGTTCAACTGAATGTCCGCATCCCCGCCTTCTTCGCCCCCGGAAATGCTGAGCCTGATCGTCGCGTCGGGAATCGACGAGAGCTTCGGATTCAAGGAGTTTGCAAGATCCTGGATGCCCATCGCGCGTTCCTTCTTGGGAACGACCTTGAGAATGATCGTGCCGTCTTCGACGCCCTGGTTCGGGCCGCCGGCGGATGTGAGGATCGAAACGGTCTCGGGCAACTTTTCGAGTATCGCCTCGATTTCGGTGAGAACCCTGTCGGTCTCGTTCAGGTTGCTGCCCGGCGGCATTTCCACGCTGATCGTGATGAACCCTTCATCCATCACCGGCATGAATTCGCCGCCCACGAAGCGGAACAGAAACACTGAAAAGAAGAGAATGAGCGTCGTGGCGATCAGCACCCGCGCCCGGTGCTTTATCGCCCACTTGAGACTCTCCCGGTACATCCGCTCGATTTCGTTGTAGAAGTTCTCCCATCCCTGTTCGAAACGTTCCAGGAATGCGATTCTCCGTCTCTTCGTCTCTCCGGCGACCTTCGGTTTGTATCCCCTGAACAGCTTGCTGGCCATGAGCGGCGTGAGGGTGAAGGACACGAGAAGCGAGAAGAGCGTGGCAAAAACGACGGTCAGGCCGAACTGGTAGAAAAACCGCCCGACGATGCCGGACATGAACGCGATGGGCGTGAACACCACGATGTTGGTCATTGTCGACGCAATGACGGCCACCGCTATTTCCGTCGTCCCCTCTATCGCCGCCTCGTCGGCCGGCTTGCCCATATCGAGGTAGCGGATGATGTTCTCGAGTACGATGATCGCGTTCGTAACCAGGATGCCGACCGTGATGCCGAGCGCCATGAGCGTTAAAATGTTGAGCGTGAACCCGGCAAAGTCTATCAAGAGAAAGGTTGCGATAACGGATGTGGGCATCGCGACTGCGGCTATGGTCGTCACGCGAAAACTGTGGAGAAAGAGATAGAGCAAAATGGTCGTGAGGAGGATGCCGAGGAAAATGTTCTGCGTGACGTCCTTCACGGCATCCTTGATGAACTGGGAGGCGTCCTGGGCGACGGTGATGACATAGTCCGGCGGCAGGATTTCCTTGAGTTCTTCGATCGCCTGGTAAATGCCTTCGGACGCCTTGACCGCGTTGGCGCCGGAGCGCTTCTGGATCGCCACCTTGACCGTCGGCTGTCCGTTGAATCGGGACAGATCGCGCCGGTCTTTGAACCCGTCGTATACTTCGGCGACGTTTTCAAGAGCGATGGAGCCGTTGTCCTTCAGCGGGATGCGGATCTTCCTCATCCCCTCGAGATCGTCGAACTCGCCGAGGAGCCGCAGCGTGTATTCCTTGCGTTCTTCGGTGATGCGGCCGGCGGGCACGTTCAGGTTCTCTGCGCCGATCGCGCCCACTATCTGGGGGAGCGACAACCCGTATGCCTTCATCAGGCGCTTGTCGACCGCGACCTGGATCTCCCGCTCCCTCCCGCCGACGATATCGACCGTTGCCACGCCTTCCACTCGCGAGAAGTGGTCCTTGACGACGTTCTTGGTGGTTTCATACACCTCGTTCAACGGCCGGGGGCTGGAAATCGCGAGATTGATGATCGGCTGGGCGTTGATGTCGAATTTTTGAACGATGGGCGGCTCCGCGTCCTCCGGAAAACCCGCTACGATCGCATCCACCTTGTCCTTGACCTCGATGGCGACGATGTCGACGTCCACGCCCAGCTCGAATTCCATGACGACGAGGGAGTAACTCTCCTGGGATATGGATTCGAGGTTCTTGAGATTCGCGATCGTGCTGACGGCGTCTTCGATCTCCTTGGTGATCTGCGTCTCGACCTCGCCGGGGCCCGCGCCGGGGTATATGGTTGTCACGATGACGAACGGAAACTCGACCTCGGGCATGAGGTCGATGACCAGGCGCCGCCAGGAGAAGAAGCCGAGCACCACGAATGAAAGCACGAACATGGTGGTGAGCACGGGCTTGCGGACTGACATTCTCGCGAGAAACACGGTTTGCTACCTTCTGTTATGGGTTTGGGGAGGCTCGTTTGTCCCCAAATCGCCGAGGGAAAATCGAGACGCACCCAATTACTGCGTGTGGATCTTTACTTTCTTTCCGTCGGCGAGCTTGAACTGCCCCCCGACGACCAGCGTGTCGCCCTCTCGCCGTTGCTCACGCCTTGCGTGACGGGCGTCATGACGGCCATGCCGTTCCTCACCAGATACATGAAATCCCCCGCCATTCTCCGCACGAGCGCATCCTGAGGAATCGTGATGATGTCGTCGGTCTTCTCTACCAGCACCTTCACCGACGCCACGAGACCCGGTTTGAGCTTGCCCTCGCCGTTGTCGGCGACGATCTCCGCGAGGAAAAGTTTCGAGCCGGCATCCGCCGACAGGGAAACACGCTGCACTTCTCCGTCGGCCTCGCATGCGGTCGTGTCTCCCGTATCCCGGCTCCCCGCGATACTCGAGAGACAGATCCGCACACTCTGCCCGGGCTTGAGGAGGCGCACCTCGTCCTGCCCTACCATGCACCGAACCCGCACGGTGCCGGTGGACGCGACCGTCGCCAGCGGCATGCCGGGCACCGCCGGTTTGCCCTCGACGGCGTCGACGCGCGTGACGATGCCGTCGATGGGGGATACGAGATCCACCATGGAGCGGGCTTCCTGGAATTGCGCGTTTGCGTTCCGGCAGTTGAGCCGCGCCTGCTCGAGCATCTGCTCTGAAACGGCGCCTTCCTTGAACATGTTTTCCATCCGCTCCGCGTCCCGTTTCGCGTTGTCGTACGCTTCCCTGGCAAGCGCGTATTGATGGAAGGAGTTTCCGGCCCTGTCGCGGGCCAGCTCGATGATGAGATCGCCCTTCTTCACGCGCTCCCCTTCCCGCCTGACGATGTTCACGATATCGATCGGGAGCGAGCTGGAAATCTCCGCCTGCTCGATTCCCTCGACTTCGCCCATGAGATCGAGGTAGCGGCTGATGGATCCCTTCTCGAGAACGAGCACGTCCACCGGAATACCCTCCGCCGCCTGTATCTCGTCGATGCTCATGGCCGACGTCCGACCCCGCAGCGCGACGAACCGGAACACGAATACGATCACGATCAGTATGAAAATCGCACCTGTGATTACTTTCGCCGTTTTCCCAACAGTCATTGTCTTCGCTCCTGATTCTTAATCGCCCATGGCGTTTTCGAGCCGTTCCGCCGTGATGATGCAATTATACACGGCGCGCAGATGGTTGAGACGCGCGCTCGTGAGGGCAAATTCGGTATCGCTCAATTCGAGGGACGTCGATAATCCGTTCTGATAGCGCACCAGTCCCAGGCGGTACGCTTCCTCGGCCAGCGCGACCGTCGCTTCCTGTCCCTTCAGGTTATCCATATCGGCAACGAGTTCGCTGTACAGCTGCGTCACCTGGAGCTCGACGGCCTTTTCGATCTTCTGCAGCGAGTAGCGCATGATGCCGAAATCGGCCTTCGCCTGCTGAACCTTGCCCCGCGTCGAGAAGCCGTCGAACAGAGGCACGGAGAGGACCAGCCCGACGCCGAAACTCTGGGCGAATTTGTCCCGGGACGGGAAAAACGAGTCCGATTCCTGTCCCTGGAGAGTATAGGCGCCGACCGCGGAAAGGAACGGGAAGTTGTTTCGCTTCGTCACGCTCACGATCTTCTCGGTCATGGCCACCCGAAGCCGCATCGCGGCGACATCGGGGCGGTTCGCCAGAGCCCTGTCGATTGCGCTTTCGAGGTCATACTCGCCGGGAGCAAACTCGAGGCGATCGGTCAATTTCACGGGCGCCGAACGGTCGATGCCGGCGATTCTCTTGAGATCGAGCATCGAGAGAACCCGCGCATTTTCGCTTTCGATCACGGCCGGCTCGGCGTTCTTGACGGCGACCGCGGCGCGAATCGAATCGAACCGCGCTGCCACGCGCTGGTCGAGCTTCACGATCGTCTCGTCCAGGTGCCTCCGGGTCTGATCGAGGGCCTGCGCGCTGATTGCGAACGCCGCATCGGCGAGCAGAACGCGGTAGTACGCTTCTTTTATATCCAGCACTACCTGCTGCTGCGCGGCGTTGAGGTCCTTTTCCGAACTTTTGAGATAGTAGTCGGCGATCTTTATGGCGCCGCCGATTCTGCCGAAGGCGTAGAGCGGTTGCCGGGCGCTGACCGACATCACAAAGTCGTTCTTCTCCCCGATCTCTATCTTGAGGACTTCATCGTCGTTTTCCGGATTGGGGAAGAAGATCACCGGTCGGAGGACGTTTCTCGTGTACCCGGCCTGCCCCGCGATGTTGGGGAGTGCGGCGGAATACGCCTCCTTCTTGCGTCCGTACGCCTTGTCGAGATCGGATTCCGCTATCTTGACGTCCTCATTGTGCTGGAGGGCGAGCCGCACCGCCTGGCTGAGACTGAGGTAAAGCGTGTCCTCGCTCGCGAGGGCTTCATCCGGGGCGTTGGATCGCGCCGGCGCTTGAGCGCACAGCAGAATCAAGGCGGCGGTTAATGGCCCGGCCGACGCCTGGAACGACTTTCTCATTATGCCCTTACGTATTTTCATCGGATGAAATGGTGTTCTCTCTCCAGATTGTTTCGAGAAGCTGTCTGACCCTGCTCTCTATATCGTCCCGCACCCTTCGAAACACGTCCATGGGGCGCCCGACCGGGTCTTCTATCGGCCAGTCGATCTTTTCGCCCGCATACGTCACCGGGCACAATTGGCTTGCCGAGCAGCATCCCATCGTGACGACGTAATCCATCTCGTCGAGCGGCACGTCTCCGAGTCCCTTAGAATACTGCCGCGAAATATCGATCCCGATCTCCTCCATCGCGGCGCATGCGTCCTTGCTCAACACGCCGGAATGGTTGGTGCCGGCGCTGTACGGTTCGACGAGATCGCCGGCGATATGGCGGGCGAATCCCTCCGCCATCTGCGAACGGCACATATTGCCTATGCAGACAAAAAGAACCTTCTTCTTCCGCGTGCCTTGTGCCACGAAGGCGCTCCTCTCAAAGTCGCTTTTGGGTATAGTACTGTTCGGAGATGTTTCCGTAACGGCGGCCCGCACCAAGAACCCCTGGAAGTCGGGAATTTCCGATAAAAATATAGTATTTAGGCGGAAATCTCAAGCACTAAGTTTGGGCCGAAACGCGGCCCGCGGGGGCTGACTTGGCGCTGCATCTGCAGATCTGGCCGCCGATTACCCCGCGCTCCTCTTTGACGGCTTGTGCCGGAACCATACATAAAGCCCTCCTGAAAGAATCAATCCCGGAAAAATCGGCTCGATCCCCAGGAGATACTCCCCCCCAAGACCCGGAAACAGCGCAGGACTCAGGAGCCAGAACAGCGAGAGCCCGCCTCCGCAGATCATCATCGCAAGCACTCCCCCGGGCCTGAGAACCGGAATCCGGGAGAAGGAGCTCACGAGCGGGAAAAGAAGCGCCGGCGTACCGACCGAACCGAAATGGTGCCATATGTCCACGACGCTCTTCAGCCAAACGGCGAACCCGGCTGCGACCGCTCCCGAGATCACCAGGCCCCACGCGCTCAAGCGCCGCGAATCGTCCTCGCCCCCGCCGCGCAGGCGCCACACGATGTCGCGCCCCAGCGTGTTCGCCGAAATAAAGGCATAGCTGTCGACGGTCGAGTGCACCGTCACGAGCATGCCTAGGAAGAGAAGCGCCCCCAGCGCCGGCGGCAGGATTTCGACGGCCAGCGCCGGGAATGCGTTCGCCGGATCGACCAGATCGGGCAGGAGCGCGCGGGCGAAGAGGCCCGTCGTCGTGGTCATCGCGTCGAACGCTATCCAGAAGAGGATCGATATGAGCACGCCCTTCCGGGCGATAGCTTCGCTCCGCGCCGCGAAGCAGCGCTGGTAGAACGCCGGCTCAACCAGCGTCGCAAGCGCGATGACGTACCAGACCAGAACGTACTGCGGCCGGTTGCCGCCGTGCCACGTGAGGTGGGTCGCGGGAAGGCGCTCGGCCAGGACGGCCAGGCCGCCGTACCGGACCAACAGGAAGATGACGACGCACATGAACGAGAGAAACATCAGCACGAACTGCACGATATCGATGCGCACAACGGAACCGAGGCCGCCGCGGTACGTGTACGCGACCGAGAAGAGCGTGCCGATCAGGATCCCCAATACCAGCGAAATCCCGAACAACTCATGGATGAGCACGCCGAGCATGAGGACGTAGGCGCCGGGAACGGTCATGAAGAAGATGATGAAGGCTCCAACGACCGAGACGTTCCTGCCGTACGTGCGGAAGAGGAGATCGGGGATCGTGTAGTAGCGCGACTGCCTCGCCTTCTTCGCGAGGAACATCGCAAACACGAACGCCGCCAGATAGTATGGAACGCCGAATACGAGCCAGTTGGAGATGCCGTAGCGGTAGGAATACTCCCCGATTCCCAGAATCCCGCCGTACCATGTCGATACCAGCGTCGCAACGAAGGCCGGGAGTGTGAGCGCCCGGCCGAGCACGAAATAGGATTCCGCATCCCGCTTCTCCGGCTTCAGAAGCCCGATGGCGAGCAGGATCGCGGCATATATGAGTGTGAAGGCGAGTATCATGTCCGGCGTCTGGATCGTTTCTCTCAGTCGGGCGTGGGCCCCTAGCCTGGATTCCCATAATACCCGATACTTCCAACATTTTCCACACACACTGCCCGAGAAATAGGCCTTGGCATCTTGGTCGCGTGTGAGTTCGGGAGGATTTGAACGTGCCTGACGGCATCGCGATCCACGTCACTTTACATGCCGTTAAGGAGAATCGAATCAACAAGCTTTCAGGAATCAGCTGTTATTTCTGAACAATTTTTGCCGCCAGCAGACAGTTTATATTTATTGACATTGCATCTCTTTTGGTATATACTATTTGGACTCGCGTATATCATTCCATTATTCCACAGCTATTCCATCATTATCCGGGGCGGCTGGTGTGGGGAAATCCTCGGGAGGGCCTCTTGTCTGTCACTTTTCCTTCTCAGTAGCCATAGGGGGAATTGGCATCGATAGCAATTGCGCGTCCGGCGACAAAGGGAACCTCGCTTGCCGACTACAACATCGACATCTACAACAACCAGGCGAACAAGCTGCCTGGCGACTTGTTCTCGGCCGCGCAAGCCGATACGTACTGGCTGGCATCCTACGAGTTCGACTCGGGCGCCGTATGTAGCTCCCAGGGCTGGTCCAGCAAAGATCTCACCGCCCAGCCGGGCATCATGTTCCACGTCGACACCTATCGCGTGCCCGCCTTCAGCGGCGGCATGTCGAGTGCGGGCGGCACCAAGGCGATGTGGTGCGGCGCACGGCCGAGCACGTTCGAGCCGTGGTGCAGCTATGTGGCGCTTCCCGGATACGGCAACGCCTGGAACCAGACGTTGACATCCAGGGTGTGGACCGTTACCGCCCCGGTTACGGTGGACTACAAGGCCACGTACGATTCGGAGCCCGGGTATGACTACACGTACTTCCAGTATTGGGATGGAACCGCGTGGGCGGACCTGGAGACATACACCGGCGATGCCGATACTGTAGTAGTGAACGCCTCCGTTCCCACCTACGGAACGAACAACGTCCGCGTGCGTTTCTGGTTCGAGTCCGATGGTGCATGGTCGGATGAAGACGGACTGTGGAACACCTCGGGCGCGTTCATCGTCGACGATATTTCGGTCGATGACAACGTCGGAAACGTCGACACGGAGAACTGGGAAGACGAAATTGTCGGCGCCACCTCGAGCACCGACAACGACTGGATCGGCGCTGCCGGCACCGGATACGGCGACTTCGCCGGTCTGTTCCCCGGCATCTCGGTGCTTCAGCAGGACAAGTGCACGCAGGATCTCACCTGTCTGTGGGGATTCTTCAAGGGCTCCACGGACGACTACTCCTGCGCGACACCGACTCCGCACCCCGAGCAGAAGGTTGTTCCGTACGAGAACGCCCTCGGCCAGTTCATCAACAATGAAATCTGGTCGCCGTGGATCGATCTCACGGGCGGCGGAGCGGTTCCTGCGGGAGCGGCCGCGACCTTCGAGTTCCGCGACTATCGCAATCGTCCGCTGGCCAACCTGATTTTCATGATATGGCACGTTCGGACGAAACTCGGACTCGCGGGATGCCCGGGCACCTGGGCCGACCGGAACTTCGTGTACTACGGTCCCGGCCCCGACTGGTTGCTCTATCAGCAGGCGGTAGGGGATCTTCTGGCCCCTGGCGACGACCAGGTTCAGTTGGCCCTCGGAGCGGTGGATATGTGCGGTATCTGGTGTCCGAAGTACGGCACCGGCGACTGCCACAGCCATTCGCCGCTGTTTGACCATGTGAAGTTCTTCCGCATCGGCACGACCGGCCCGAGATTCTCCGTCAGGGACATCGATATGTTCCAGGATAACTTCTCCGAGGACGGAACGCTCGTCGGTACGGTCCGCATGGATGCGGCCATCGACAGAATGCCCACGACGTCCGTCAACATCTATTCCGGCGACTCGGTCATTTTCAACGTGTCCGAATCGAGCGTCGGTCTGGGAACGGGCGGAAACAACGGCAGAGCCGATGTGTACTGCTACGTGAGATCGGTGGGCATGGGCGAGGATCTTCCTGCCAACTGGGAAGCTCCGGAAGCCGGCGCGCACGCGTGGAACGCCACCAGGTATCCGTACATGGGCGGCGGCGCCTCAGCGGGCGGTTTCTACAAGTTCCAGTGCGACACCTCGTATCAGGATGCCGCGCAGACCAATCCGACTCCCAACAAGTTTGCATTCGATCTGAACGACGCGTACTTCACGCCGCCGGCCCGGATCGACTTCTACCTTTCGGCAGTCGATGGCAGCGCCAACACGATTTACTGGACGCCTTGGATCGGCCACACGCTGGTTCAGGCGGAAGCCGAGGCTCGGCCCGACGAGGTGCAGTGCTTGCCGACAGGCGACAGCGACATCCTCTTCGTGGACAACGAGAGCGACCGCGGCGGCCAGGGAAGCTATTTCTACACCGCGTTCGATCTGATGGGCATTATGCCCGATACGTACGACAAGAGGGGCCCGTCGTCTCTCGTGGCGAACGGTCTCGGATCGCGTGCGGCGTTCTCACAGGTCACCAACGTGTACCACAAGATTCTGTACGACTGCGGCGACCTTGGACGCGGCAACGTGGGTGCGGGAATCACGTACTCGCCTGAGAAGTCGGAAGACGCTCAGCTCTTGTACAACTTCCTGGATCAGACGAGCGTATGGAACCCGGGTGTGTATCTGTGCGGCGACGACGTTGCGCAGGAGATGAAGACCCTGGGCGGCGCTCCATACCAGAACCTGTTCTACTTCATCAACTACAACGTTCTGAGCGGTAACCACGTGGCGGCCGGTCTTGCGATCGCCCCGCTGGCCATCGGCTCGACGGTAGGCGCAGTCGGTGCCGGCTACATCTTCCAGCATGCGGGCGTTCCCGATACGCTCGTTGCATACGGCGGATGTCCGCTGATCAACGACTTCGAGGTGCTGCAGGAAAGCGGACTTTCGGTCGAGGCAATGGAGTATGATCCGGCCGGAACGGGCGCCGTCATCACTCAGGCCAGGGCGAACGCCCAGGGCAAAACGGCACGTTTTGTCCTTTCGGGCTTCAGCTTGGTCTACATTCGTGACGACAGGGTCCAGTTCCCGCCCGACCGTGTGGATCACCTGCTCCACATCATTCGGTGGTTCGAGAACCCAATCGACGATCCGACAGGTGCGGATGCTCCGGCTGTAACGAGTCTGGCGCAGAACTATCCGAACCCGTTCAACCCGACGACCACGATCGAGTTCTCGTTGAGAGAGAACGCGCACGTGAGTCTGAAGGTCTACAACGTCGCCGGCCAGCTGGTCAGGACGTTGGCGGACAAGGATCTTCTTGCCGGCAAGTATACGAACTACATCTGGGACGGCATGGACAACAACAGCCAGCCGGTCGCCAGCGGCGTGTACTTCTACAAGCTGGTAACGAAGAACTTCAACCAGACGA
>JACQXT010000194.1 GCA_016208665.1 Chitinivibrionia bacterium
CTTCGCTTTCCTCGACGGGAAACACATAGCAGTCGGCCAGGCGGTAGAACTCCTCCACCGGAACAACCTTGCGGACGACCAGGACGCCGGCCGCTTCGAGTTCCCGCCTGAGCACCCGGTCCTCCGGCGTGCTCGTGCTGCTCACGACGACCACCTCCGCATCGCTCAGCCGCTTCTTGAGAGCGCACAAGGACTCCAGGTTGCGTTTTCGGCTGAGGTGCCCGACGTGCAGGAACACGAATGCATCCTCGCGAATCCCGTAGCGTTCCCTCAATGCAGGCGCGTCGGAGCGAATCATCCTCCGGAACAGGCCGACGTCCACGCCGATCGGCAGGAGTTCTCCCCTGAGAGACCACCGGTTCAAATGGAGGAGGGATGCATAGGACGGCACGAAGATCACGTCCGGAGCCGTCATTCTGAGAAACGGCCTCCAGCGGCGGCCGTGCCGCCTCGGGATCATCGCGACCATGCCGTGAGCGGAGCCCGGCGCGAAGGAGCGAAGCACGCGCGCGCGGAAGAAACTGGCAAGGGTCGACGAGGGGGACGGAACATAGAGCACGCAGTGCGGGGAGAAGCTGCGCAGTTTCTTTCTGAGTTCGCGGTTGCAGAATGTCCTGGTTCCCGGAATCCGCTGGGCGAACTGGGCGCTCCGTCCGCTCCTCGCGATATTGATCGGAAGCACGTCTTCATGCGCATGCAGCGCCCGGGAGACGGAATAGGCGAATTTCTTGATCCCCTCGTCCCAGGGTTCCACAAGGTCTTCGGAAATGATCGCTATTCGTTTGCGTTCATCCATATATTGCCGCCGAACGAGCGGAGCCCGGACGAACACGGGTGTTCCCGAGCTCCGGTGAACGTGAATGGTCTACGCGCCTCTGAAGCGCTGTACGAAATCCCATAACGTGAGCGCATCGATGTCGCCGGTAACCGCAAGGGCGCTCTTGTTGCCGTGCGGCCAGGTGTCGAATCTGACCAGGGGGCCCGGGAAACTCTCCAGGCGTTCGAGCCGTTTCCACAGATCCCCGTAGCTTGCCGACTGCAGCATTCCCAGGTGGATCGCGAAATCGCCGGCCGTTTCTCCGACCTCGATCACGTATCCCCTGTCCTCGAGCTGCTGCATCGCGGCGCGGGCGCTTCCGGGGCTCACGCCGACGCAGGGGCGCGCATCCGTGCGGAGCTCGATCGCGCCGGGCTCAAGCCGCCGTTCGTTTCCTTCTCTCCGCAGGTACGCCGCCGCTCCGGCGCACGCCCTGATCTCGACGTTGATCGACTCGCGGGAGCGGGAGAACACCGCCCTGTTCCGCTGCTTGTCCTTCCACCATCCGGCGATCTCTGCGAGCGTCGCGATCCAGACTCCCGGCTTCCGCGAGCGCGCGGAGGAGAGGAGATGCTCGAGCGGCCTCCTGAAGAAATCGATCCGTTCCGGATGGAGCATGACCGTAAATAACTCGCCCCGGTCGTAGGTGCGTTCGAAAATCGTGTTCCACACCGATGTGAGCGCATCGAGGTCGCGCATGTACATGCGGTCGAGGAGCACCTCGTCGTCCGGCAGCGATACGGGCACCTCGACGAAGCCCCGGCGAACGTACGGAAGGACCGCGTTCTCCTCCGTGTCGATGGGATTGTAGAACGCGGTTCCCTTCGTCCATCCCTGCATCTGCAGGGGCGCGAGGGCTTCCAGATCGAGCACCCCCCACAGGACCGCCTGGTTGGAGCTGTAGAGAAACCGGTAGTCTTCCACGACCTTCATCGTGTCTTCGTTCCAATGAAGATAGGGCGCGCGAAATCCGCAGAACGGCACTCCGAGCGTCCGGAAGAGGTGCAGCGCCTTCTCTATGTGCGCCGACTGGGACCGGTAGTCCAGCGTCGTCATGTCGCAGTGCGTATAGGCGTGGACGGCAAGTTCGGCGCCCCGCTCGAGCAAGTGGCGCGCGAAGGCGGGGTTCCGGCTCATCGGCAGCGCGGTGATGGGAAACGTCGGTTTGCATCCGTACTCATCCATGAGATCCATGAACCGGTCGAACCGCCGGCCCATTTTCCCGGGCCCAACGCCGAAACGGGTCGCGATCTGAACGGCGCGTTTGGCGGAGTTCGCCGGACCGCGGTGCTCGTATATGAACTTGAAGAAATTCATGTAGTGTGCCGCTTGATTGACGTGCACAATCCCGCCCGGCGTCCGCGGCCGGTGATCGCTGGGGCGCGGCTACTCGGCCGCGCACAACAATTCGGCGAAGAGCGCCTCGCGCTTCGTCCGCATGGCCTCGAGCGTGAAGCGATCCAGGACGATCGATCGCCCCCGCTGCCCGAACGCCGCGCGCTTTTCGGGGAGGAGGAGCAAATCCGTCATCGCGCTCGCAAGCGCTTCCGGGTCCTCCGGCGGCACGAGGAGCGCGCTTGCGCCGTCCTCGACCATTTCGCGAACGCTCCCCACGTCCGTGGATACGACCGGCAGGGACGTCGCCATCGCTTCGAGCAGGACGTTCGGAAACGTTTCCGTTCCTCTCTTCGCGGGCAGAACGAAGAGCGAGCCGAGACGCAAGAGATCATATACATCGTCGCGCACGCCCGTAAACACAACTCTGCCGCCGATGCCCAGCTCTCGCGCCATCGTTTCCAGGTTCTTTCGTTCCGGGCCGTCCCCGATGATGAGAAACTCCGCTTCGCTCACGCGCCCAACCGTCCGGGCGGCCGCCGCAAGGAGCACATCTATGCACTTGGCCGGCTTCAGAGACGCGATCGCGACCACGACGGGAGCATGGGGCCGCAGCCCGAGCGCCGCGCGGAGTCCGGGACGTTCCGGCGCCGGACGGTAGAGTTCGGAGTCGACGCCGTTGTAAATGACCGCTATGCCGTCTTCCGGAAGCCCCTCCGTGCGGGCGAGGTATTCCTTGTGCGCGTGCGCAACCGCAATAAAGCGATCCACCCGTTTCAAGAATGGTCTTAGGTAGGGTTTGAGCAGCCGCCCCCCCGTGGGCGAGCCGGTCGCATGAATCGAAACCACCCATGCACGCACGCGTCCGGTGCTCTTCGCAAGAAACGAGAAAAACACCGTGTTCGGGTGGAGGAACGAGTATATGAGATCCACGCGCTCGTCGCGTATGATCCGGTCGAGCTGCGCGTAGGCGAGGACATCGTACTTGTGCCCGAGCAGGCCGTCGTAGAAACGAACGCCCATGTTCTCGAGGGGTTTCTTATAATAGCCTCCGTCTTTCAGGCAGCAAACGACGATATTGAAATGGCCGCGATCGAAGCGCGGAATGAGATCGAACAGCTTCTTCTCCACACCTCCCATATCGAGCGAGTTGTCGAGTATCAGAATCGTATGACGATGTGTGCAGGTCATTCGGCTCCCCGCCGGCATCCGCCCAGGAGTGTTTCGAAATACCGCACGTACTCTCCGGCTACGACGTGTGAGGCATACCGGGTGCGAACGATATCCCGCCCCCGTCCGCCCGCCAGAGATCGTTTCGCCGGATCATCCATCAGCGCGCCGACCGCCCGCACCATGTCTTCGAAATCGGCGCAGATCGTTCCCGCCCCTTCCGCCGCGATCATCCCGTCCACATCGGTGAACGAAACGACGGGGACGCCGCGGTTCCATGCCTCGAGATACACGTTCGGGAAACCCTCGACGCTCGATGTATTGACGAGGAGCGCGGCATCCTTGAGGAGCTCGAGCACCTCGTGGTGCGGGAGTCTTCCGGTTATCTCGATATTGCGCACCCCCCCGGCCTGCTTTCGTATTCGCTCCATGACGCCCGGTTCCGCGGCGACCGTTCCGCCGACCATGACGAACCGCTTTTCCGGCAACCGTGCGGCGAGCTCGACAAACAGCTCCGGGCGCTTGACGCCCCGCATCGCGCCGACCCACATGATCGTCGAGCCCGCGTGAGCGCTTTCGTGCTCGTCGAAGGATACCACCATGGGCAGGACAACGGGGGATTTTCCGATAGCTTTGAAGCAGAGCTCCTGTTGCGTACGGTTCTGGGCCACGATTCCATGAGCAAGTTTCAGGCCCGTGTGAAATAATACCTTGTCTCTGAGGCCGCGCACGCGCGAACCCCAGAGGGAGAAGTCGGTGTTGCTCCCCGCTCCATACACGAACACCTTGCCGTTTCGCCTGCAAAAGAGGGCCGTGAGGCCGGTAATCATGCCCGCGCAGTGCTGGTAATACACATCCGCGCGCGCCCGCTCGAGCGCGCTCAGAATGCCGGTCAACCGCGGTGTAATAAAGCGGAGCGCCGGAACGCCCCGGTCCGTGAAGAACGCGTTCTCGGCCGGAAACGGCAGCGTGCGGCCGGCGTGAAGATCGGCGACCGCCAGCACCACTTCCGCACCCGCCCGCCGGAACCCTCCGGCTAGAGCGGCGGCCTGAACCTCCGCGCCTCCGTAGTGAACCGAAGCATCGCGGGTGAAATACGGCACGATATTCATGGAGACGATGCAGATTCTCATCTGCGGCATTGTAGCATAGCGCGTTCTGCGCCAGAAAGACAAAACCCGCGGGATGCCGGGCGAAGCGAGCGGGCGAAGCGACGCTTGCGGCCGGGACGAGGAAGGGGTACAATGAACCCGATCGAATGAATCATCCCGAACGATGCATGCACTCTGCCAAGGGGATTTCAATGCCGAACGGCCCTGCGCGAGAACTCGAACTTTTTCCCAATCCCAAGCCCGAGCGCGACTACGAAATTCGAATGGAGTGCCCGGAGTTCACCTGCCTGTGCCCCCGGACGGGACAGCCCGATTTCGCCGACATACACATCCGCTACGTGCCGGATCGATTGTGCATCGAGCTCAAGTCGCTCAAGCTCTATCTCCGGTCGTATCGCAATGAAGGAGCGTTTCACGAGGCGGTGATCAACAAGATCCTGGACGACTTGAGCGGAGCGTGCGAGCCGCGATTCATGGAGGTTGCGGGAGACTTCAACGTTCGAGGCGGGATTCATACGACGGTGACCGCGTCCATGGGCAAAAAACCCTGAAGATGCCTCGCTCCTCGAGACCCGGGCTCCGCCGCCGCTCAGGGCTGAGATTCCTTCCCTTCCTCGCTCACCATCGGAACGAAGCGGACGCTCGCAATCGACTTCTTGTGTATCCTTCCATCCTGCTTCGTCAGCAGCTCCAATTCCTGGACGTAGGCCCCGACGGGAATCACCATGCGCCCGCCGTCCGCGAGCTGATCCAGGAGCGGAAGCGGAACGGTTTCCGGAGCCGCGGTAACGATGATGGCATCGAACGGCGATTCCTCGATCCAGCCCTTGTAACCGTCGCCGATGCGCACCGTCACGTTCCCGTACCCCAGCCGTTTCAATCGATCTTCGGCGGCGCGCCCCAGCGCCTCGACGATCTCGATGGAAAAAACCGAATCGACGAGTTCCGCAAGAATGGCGGCCTGATATCCCGATCCCGTCCCGATTTCGAGCACCTTGTCGCCGCGCTCGAGCTTGAGCACTTCGGTCATGAGCGCCACGATGTAGGGCTGCGAGATCGTTTGCTTGTATCCGATGGGAAGAGGCGAATCGTCGTATGCCGAACTCAGTTCCTCGGGCGGGACGAACAGGTGCCGGGGCACCTTCTCCAGTGCTTTCAGCACCCGGGAATCTTGAATGCCCCTTCTCCGTATCTGCCGGTCGACCATCTGGAGGCGTTGGGCCGCATAGGCGTCGATTTCTGAATTCTCGTTCATTGAAATATCCTTCGGCCGGTCCGAGTTCGTTACCATAGCGACAACGAACGCAGCCAGTGCAAGCGTGAATATCGCAAAGAAAATCCTCATACCTGCCTGCGTATCCAGGAGCCGTTTCAGCGAGGCATTTTAAGTATATACGGCTTCACAACAAAGACAACGGCATTCTTGGCGAGCCTCGAATCACGCCAGTCGAAGCCGCTCGATGCCGGCTGCGCCGGCCAATGCCTTCATTGACGCCGACCGGACTCTTGACTATACTTCAACTGCGGATCATGCGGGAGGAGTCTGAACCCCTTCCCGGCGACATAACAATTAACCTATTGTAATACAATAACATGCGAATAAGCAATGTGCTGTTTTTTGCATCTCTGCTGCTCCAGGCCTGCGCCTTCTCGTCGGGATGCAGCGATAACCCGACGCCCGCCGACGGCTCGGATAAACCTTGCGGTATCGGCCCCGGTCTCTACGCTCTCATATCCGGAAGCGCGGAACCGGTGACCATGTGCGTGCCCGATGATTCAATCGTCGGAACCGTCGACAGGGGAGTGTACGTGCTGTATTCCGGCCAGACCCGGCGCTATCTCATTTCCGCTTCATTCACGAAAGATGCCGTTGCGTACGACCTTGAATTCAGCTTTGTCGCTCATGACGAGATCCCGGCGACCCTCATCGCGACCGCAGACCAGACCCTCGCCCAGGCGAACAGCGATTTTATATGGTTCTACCTGCAGATCACCGAAGAAGGCGGCGCCGATTACTGGACAACCTCCGCCACCGGCACCGTAACAGTTACGTTCAACAGCCCTGAAATCGTCGTCGCCACGTTTTCCGGCATTGAACTCCACTTGACGGACGACATCTCCCAACCGGCATCGCTCGTTCGAGCCATACCCGAAGGCTACCTGAATCTCACTTCGGACTCCCAATAAGCTACTCTGTACTATAGTACAGGTTCGTAGTAACCTGCCATGATATTATACGTTACACATATTCTAAAAAATTCTTTAATAAATTATGATATATATCTGCTTTTCCCTATCGCACAAATTCTTGATTTCTGCTAAAATAGCATAGAACAGGGGGGTGTTCTATGAAAGCAGAAGCTCAGTGCCGTGATTGCACTCAGTTCGAGTCCGGCTTATTCGCCGGACTTCCGGAGGAAGAGGGTAGTAC
>JACQXT010000195.1:0-4671 GCA_016208665.1 Chitinivibrionia bacterium
GCGCGTGATCGTCTCGGGGCAGGAATTGCCGTCGGAACGGTCCTCCACAAAAGCGGCCTCGGCAGGCCCGCAGTTGTCCGCAGCCGAAATGAGGCCGGCATCGGGCGCAGGAATCTGCGCGGCGCATTGCACTGAAATATCCTCGGGCCCGGCGAGAATCTCGGGAGGCGTATCGTCTGCAATGGTGATTGTCTGAATGAACGGCGTGATATTGCCGCACCGGTCGGAAGCTTCGTATACGCGCGTGATCACCTCGGGGCAGGAGTTGCCGTCGGAACGGTCCTCCACAAAAGCGGCCTCGGCAGGCCCGCAGTTGTCCGAAGCCGAAATGAGGCCGGCATCGGGCGCAGGGACGTTCTCGATGCATTGCACGGAGATATCCGCGGGTCCCGCAACTTCTGGCGGGGTGGTGTCGTCGATCGTAATGAATTGCACGAAGTCGGCGGAGTGGCCGCAGCCGTCCTCGGCTCTGTAGGTTCTCGTAATTGTTTCGGGACAGGCCATGCCGTTCGAGACGTCGCCGACATGGATTATGGCCACGTTGCCGCATTCGTCCCGCGCCGATAGAAGGGATGTGTCCGGCGGGGGGACGTCCCCGGCGCATTGAACCGTTACGGAGCCGGGGCCGGAGAGAATCTGCGGAGTGGTGTCGTCCACGACGGTGATGAGCTGCGTGCATTCTGTTGAATTGCCGCACGCATCGACGGCGGTCCATTTCCGGTACACGGTGTATTCCTGGCCGCACCAGCCGGGAGCGACGGAGTCGGTATAGCTGATCGCAGGAAGGCCGCAATTGTCGAGCGCATCCGCGAAGCCCGCATTTCCGGGGAGGATCGAAGCGGCGCACGAAACGGTGACGTCGGCGGGGCAGGTGAGCTGCGGCGCATCGTCATCGATGCAGAAGTTCAGCTGGAACGGCTCGATGAAGTCCGCGAGGGATGCGTCCGCGGATGCGGAAGCCTTCGTGCGGACGAATACCGTCGTGATGCCGAAGCATGTGCCGAACGTCGGCAACAGAGCGTCCAAGTTCACGGCGGCCTCGCCGAACTGATTGACGGCGTAGCGATTCAAGCCGAAGACATCGAACGTGGTCGCCACGGCGGAATCTATGTTTGCCGCAACGAACGCGCCTCCCGCGGGGAAGGGGATCTCCGCATACGTAAAGCCTCCGGCTCCGTCGGATTGCCAGCGCTGGGCGATGAAACGAGCCTGGGATCCGCCCTGCACGAGTTCGATCGTCAGGAGAATGTCTCCGAGAGTCCTGCCGCCGTCCGGGCCAAGGGATGTGAACGTTCGTGGTCGCCGAACCTGTCCATGGAGAATTGGACGAGGCCGTTCTGTATGTCGTCCTTCTGCGGCACGCTGCCGGCTTTCCATTCGTAGAGATTGGGATCGCCGAACACCTTCTTGTCGCTTCCGGAAAAAATATCCTGATCGTCATTTCCCGTAAGATCAAGAATGTGAAATGTGAGAGTCGGATCCTTCGGCGTTCCGGAGGGAAACAGCATGCCGGAGCCGGGACCCGCGGGCCCGTCGAGCCAGTCGTTTCCGAACTCGAGGAGCCCGAGGGGCGAATTCGCAAAGAGGGTTCCGTCGACTTCGAAGCCGTTCGCAAGCCCCGGGGACGGAGATTGCGCTCGCGCCGGAACGGCCGCAGCAAGCAGCATGAAAGCAGGCAGGCAAAGCGTCAACCGCCGCGGACGGCGTTGATGGAAGATACGATACACTAAGGCGGGCATGAGGCGCTCCTTTCGGTGCGAAAAAACCTGTTTTTCACAGTCGGTTGAAGATGCAGTGAAGGAGATTTACCTCGGATCAGGAGTAAGGATGCGATAGAAACGGAAACAATACGATGCTATGAGGTGGATTAAGAAACAATAAGAACGATAATGCAATACATGATTTATTTAAAGTAACTTCTTAAGCATAATTCTACCGCAGCGCTTGCATGCATGTCAACGGTGAAATGCGCTTTTTTCGACTCGGCGATTGGCCCGGAAGCCTGCTCTCATCCAGTTGACAGTCCACTCTTTTTTTACTATGGTTCTGGAGCCATGGAACTCGATAGCGAAGGACTATTACCCAAGGGGCTGCTCTTCAGCGTTGCAGGAGCGCGCGGCATCGTCGGCGAAAGCCTGGACGGAACTGTGGTGAAGCGCCTCGCTCGAGCCTTCTGTTCGATTCTCCCGCCCGGCCCCGTCGCCGCGGGACGGGACACGCGACCGTCCGGGATCGAGCTGCAGGGTGCCGCAATGGATGCGATCGCCGCCTGCGGGCGGGACTGCATCGATGTGGGAATCGCCACGACTCCCACCGTCGAAATGGCGGTGGAAAGGAGCGGCGCGGCGGGCGGCATCATCGTTACGGCGAGTCACAATCCCGCCCAGTGGAATGCGCTGAAATTCCTCGATCGCAGGGGAATATTCATAACGAAGGAAATGAATCGAAGGCTCTATGACGCACTTCGAACGGAAGGCGGTTCCGTCGCCGCGGAAGGGAAGAGGGGTGCGGTTCTCGCGGACACCGGCGCGTCGGCCCGGCACATGGATGCGATTCTATCGCTGGGCATAGTCGAACCAGAAGTCATACGAAAGCGGAAATTCCGGGTCGGCCTCGATTGCATCAACGGCGCCGGCAGCGTGATAGCCCCAGGGTTCTTGAAGGAGCTCGGGGCCGAGGTTGTGGCGTTGAACTGCGAGGCCGACGGACGGTTTTACCGGGATCCGGAGCCGCGGCAGGAGAACTTGCACGAACTTGCGGGCCTTGTCGCGAATGAGCAGGCGGGGAAGGCAATGGAGGAGTGATATTTCCGGCGCTCCATGCCGGGCGCGATGGTATACTTGGAATGGCACTCATCTTGCAGTTTCTCGCGGAGCGGGATACGACCCTGGATGGACTCCTCGAGTCATATCCGCCGTTTGTCATAAAAAAGGAGAAGGCGGCGCTCGCGGGCCCGTTCGATGCGGGGAAGATTTATGAAGTGATTCGGAAGCAGGAACCGGTTACTGTTGATACGAGAGACGGGGTGCGGGCGCAGTTCGGCGACGGGTGGTATCATGTGCGGGTCTCCAACACGGAAGGTATCGTTCGTGTAATCGCCGAAGCGGCGACGGATGAGCGCGCGTCGGAGCTGGTACGGGCCGCTCGCGCGGCGCTCGCGGCATCATGGCGCTGATTCAGGCGCACAAAGGGGTGCGACATCATGTGCGGCATAATCGGATATCACGGCACTCATGACGCTCTGCCGATTCTCATCGAAGGGCTCAAGCGTCTCGAATACCGGGGGTACGACTCCGCCGGTGTGGCGGTTCTCAGCGGCGGCGAAATATTCCTCGAAAAAACAGAGGGCAAGATCGCAACCCTCGAACAGCTCCTGGCCGGCAAGCAGGTTCCCGGCACTATGGGCATCGCCCACACGCGCTGGGCGACACATGGGGAGCCGACGACCGTGAACGCCCATCCTCATATGGACTGCAAGCGATCCATTGTCGTCGCCCACAACGGAATCATCGAAAACTACATGTCGATCAAACGGAGGCTCGAAGCCAAGGGCCACACGTTTATCACCGATACGGATACGGAGGTAATCTCCCATTTGATAGAGGAGTTCTATACCGGCTCGCTCGAACGGGCGGTGCAGAAGGCCGGCGTGCAGATCGAGGGAACATACGGACTGGTCATTTTTTCCAAGGACGATCCGGGCAAGCTCATCGGCGTCCGGAACGGGAGCCCCCTCGTCGTCGGAGTCGCGGACAAGGAGTTCTTCCTCGCCTCCGACGTATCGGCGATTCTCAAGCACACGCGCCAGGTCGTGTATCTCGACGACAAGGAGATGGTGATCATCGAGCGGGGCGGATTCACGACGATGACGGTTGAGAATGTGGAAGTCCGGAAGGAGATCCAGGAGGTCGAATGGGACCTCGAGCGGATCGAGAAGGGCGGATTCTCCCATTTCATGCTCAAGGAGATTTTCGAGCAGCCGGAGACGGTCAAGGATGCCATGCGGGGACGCCTCCTCGACAAAGACGGCATCGCCCATCTCGGCGGCTTGAACATGACCGAACGCGAACTGCGCGAGATCAAGAGAATCGTGCTGCTGGGATGCGGCACGAGCTGGCACGCCGCCTTGATCGGCGAATACATGATCGAAGAGCACGCCCGCCTGCCGGTCGAAGTGGAGTACGCGAGCGAGTTCCGCTACCGCAATCCCATTATGGAGCCGGGCACGCTCACCTTTGCCATCAGCCAGTCGGGAGAAACGGTGGATACGCTCGAAGCGATGCGCGAGGCGAAACGCAAAGGCTCCCGTATTCTGGGCATCTGCAACGTCGTCGGCAGCACGATCGCGCGGGAATCGGACGGCGGCGTTTACATTCACGCCGGGCCCGAAATCGGCGTCGCCTCGACGAAGGCCTTCACGTCGCAGATAACGGTATTGAGCCTGTTGGCGATCATTCTGGGCAGGATGCGCGTGATGTCGAAACGCGAAGGGCAGGAGATCATCGCCGCTCTGCGGAAGATCCCCGGGCAGATCCAGGAGATCCTCGATAAGAACGACCAGATTTTCGAAATCGCAAAATCCTACGCAAACGACACCAACTTCCTTTATCTCGGGCGGGGAGCCAATTTCCCCGTGGCGCTGGAAGGCGCGTTGAAGCTGAAGGAGATCTC
>JACQXT010000195.1:4722-5641 GCA_016208665.1 Chitinivibrionia bacterium
TCTCATATATTCACGCGGAGGGGTATCCTGCCGCCGAAATGAAACACGGCCCCATCGCGCTCATCGATAAGAACATGCCGGTCGTCGTCATCTGTCCGAAGGATAACGCGTACGGCAAGATACTGGGAAACATAGCCGAAGTGAAGGCGAGGCGGGGGCGCCTCATCGTGATTGCGAACGAGGACGACCTGGAAGTGGCGAAAGTCGCCGATCACGTGATTACGATTCCTCATACGCTGGACATATTCTACCCGACGCTGTCCGTGATACCTCTTCAGCTTCTCGCGTATCATATGGCGGTTCTGCGCGGGTGTGATATCGACCAACCGAGAAACCTCGCCAAGAGCGTAACGGTGGAGTGACCATGAAAAACGTGATTCGCACTGCGCGCGCGCCCGGAGCCATCGGGCCGTACAGCCAGGCCGTACGGGCGGGGGACATGCTGTTTGTATCGGGACAGATCGGAATCAACCCGGCCACGGGGAAGATCGAATCGGCGGATGTTGCCGGCCAGGCGCGCCAGGTGCTCCTGAACCTCAAGGCGATCGTCGAAGACGCCGGGATGGGCCTCGAAAACGTCGTCAAGACGACGATCTATCTCGCTTCGATGGGCGACTTTGCCGCGGTGAATGAGGTCTATGGCGGGGTTTTCGATCACGATCCTCCCGCGAGGGCTACTATCGAAGTGTCGAAACTTCCGCTCGGCGCGCTCGTCGAGATCGAGGCGGTCGCACAAAAATAATGCGGGGCGGCGCCGGCGCGTTCTTCGGCGGGCGGCGCCGATCGAAGAGCTTCCCGGGCATGTGCGGCGCGGGCGAAGCATGCGGGAATGGACGGGTCCTGGTGGGCCTCGGGGACTTCAAATCCCTCTGTCGGGCGCTAACCACGGTCGAGGTGGGTTCGATTCCCACACATTCCC
>JACQXT010000196.1 GCA_016208665.1 Chitinivibrionia bacterium
CTGGAGAGCGTCGACGCCATCATAAAGCGGCTCAAGCAGAAACGGGTCAATCTCGTCGGCCACTGGAGAGGGAAGCTGGACGAGGGTCTGCTCATCGCCGGGACGGCGATTCCCGCGGATCGTCCGGCGGAAATCGAATCGCACACGGAGACATTCGAGGATCAGGAGGATCTTTTCAGGATACGCATTCCCACGCTGCTCGTAGCCAACAAGAGCGACCTCGGCGCCGAACCCGGGGAAGTGGAGGCGTTCCCGCAATTGCTCAACGTCCGCTACCCCTCCGTTGCGGTTTCGGCGAAGACGGGCGCCGGACTGGATCGGATCGGTCCGCTTCTGTTCGGCGGCATAGGGATCATACGGATATATACGAAAATTCCCGGGAAGCCTCCCGATATGGCTCGCCCGTACACGTTGCTTGCGGGGGCCACCGTGTACGACGCTGCGCGCATGGTCCATCGGGAGATGGCCGAATCGCTCAAGTTCGCACGCATATGGGGAAGCGCCAAGTTCGGCGGGCAGCAGGTGGGCAAGGATCACCCGGTTGCCGATGGAGATGTGCTGGAGCTGCACACGTGAGGGGGGCGAGGGCGAGACGCTCACGCTCGTCGATTTCTTCGGAGCGATCTCTATTCCTTCCTGAAAATCGCGGCGAAGAAACTCTTTCCGCCGTGGAGCGGGATCTTCCTTTTTTCGACGAGCCAAAGCCCGGCGCCGCCGGCGAGTCGTTCCAGTTCTTCCGGCGGGACAAGATGGAGGACGCTTTCCAGGATTTTCACGCTCTCGAACGCGCTCTTGGAAACGGGACCGCACTCGGCGCTCGGAAGCTGGAGCACGATCGATAGCACCCCTCCGGGCGAAAGCCACTCGGCTGTCTTCGCCAGAGCATCCGCGGGATCCAGGTACTCGAACACGAGACCGGCGTGCACGAGGTCGAATGCGCCTCGAGGAAAATCGCACGATTCGACGGGCATGCAGATCAGCTCGAGAATCGGTTCGAGGCGCCGGTAACGCTCGCGCGCGATGTCGAGATACACCGGATTAATATCAATGCCGACGAGGCGTTTCGTCACGCCCGCATCCACGTGCTCGAATCCATTGCCGGTTGCGCACCCGATGATCGCAAGAGACGAAGGCTTGAACCGTGCGTACACATCCGAAAAAATCACGCCGAGCGGTTCGAGCTGGTTCACGCCCGGAGAGTTCATGTGGCCTTCGTAATCGGCCGGGGGCACTCGCAGCCAGGGATTGCCGCCATGGTCGTTTTCCTGAGTCGTCATGAACACCATCCTGAAGCAGTAACTATAAGAATGCACGAAGAATCCGGTTAAAAATTATTTCTTGACATTATTATAATAACAAAGTAATAATAACAATGATACGTAGGTTCCCAAGCGACGAGGCATGGGCTGTCTGGTTGTCTGAAAGGGGGGAAATTCGTGACTCGTCCTTCAAATCCGCAGCTGCCGGAGAGAATACTCGATCAAGCCGAAGGGATCGTCGCCGCCGGAGGAAGCCAAGCGCTCAACATGCGCCGTCTGGCGGAGAAGATCGGGATAACCTCGACGACGCTCTATTACTACTTCGATTCGAAAGAGCATATACTCCTGCAGCTCAAGCTCAGGGCCGCGTGGAAATTGAGCGCAAAGATGCGCCAGATCGACGCTACCTGGGAGCCGCGAAGGGCGATCCGCGCATTGGGAGAAGCATACATCTCGTTTGCCGAGGAGCATCCCCATCTCTACAAGCTGTATATGGAGACGGCGCTCGATACGTTGCTGGCGAGCGAAGAGGATCGCGCGGCGTTGCACCGTTCGTACCTCGCGGCACAGTCGGGGCTCGAAAAGATGGCGGCGCGCGGCCTCTACAAGCACGAACCCCGTTCCGGCACCATGAAAGGTTGGATTCTTCTTCATGGATTCGTTTCGCTGCTCCTTGCCGGCACCTTGGAGCGCGTGACGAACTTGAGCAGGGATGAACTCAAGAAAGTATTTTTAGACTATTATGTCGATGCGGTGTACGGAGAAAGCGGCTCGGCCCAGAGAGGCATGTAGGCGCCTGCGAAAGCGGGGGCGAGGGATAGCCGCTGCATGTGCGCCGGCTCGTCATTCGGGAACGGCCAGCGTATCCCACCTCCCTGATATACGGTCGAATGACGACAAGGCGCCGGTGTGAAGATCGTAGAGCCAGCCGTGAAGCGCCACGCGTCCGGCCGCTTCGACCCTTTCCAGGGCCGGGCGGGCCAGCTCGAGCCATGCCGCGATATGAGGCTCCCGGGACGCATCCACGCCCGAGCGCAACGCCTTGATCCCCCCGCATTCGGTGTGCCCGCATACGACGATGTGAGGCACCTTGAGCCTGAGTACGGCGAACTCGATCACCGCCCCGACGGCGTTTCCCGGCATACCGGAGAAAGGAACGATGTTGGCGATGTTGCGTATCGTAAACAGGTCGCCGGGGTCGGTCCCGGCGATCTGATCCGGGATTACGCGCGAATCGGAGCAACCGATCCAGAGGACTTTCGGATCCTGCCCTTCGCGGGCAAGCTGGACGAATACCTCGCGTTCAGCCTCGAATTTCTTCTTGAACTGTCGATGGCCGAAGAGCAGCTTATCGGTCGGCATGTAATATTCTCCTTGCGTTGACTTCCCACGGCTCGACCGGCCCCGATGCCGGTGTGAACAGGGGATGAGGGTCCGGTCTCCTGATTCGCCGCACGTGCGCCCAAGCCCGCGGATCTTTCGATTGCAGCTTCCTCTTGAGGTGTTCGAGCTCGCACGATAGCCGGCCGCTCTAGAAGAAATCGACGATATACTTGACCGCCAGAAACAGGATGCACGCCGCAAGCATCCACTTGATGATGCGGGCCGGCATGTATTTTTGCAGCCGCGCTCCGCAGTACATGCCCGCAAAGCCGCCGATTCCAAACAACACGCCCAGCGTCCAATCGGGGGCGATGGGCATGGAGGGATGAAGTGCCGCCAGGAACCGGTAAAACAATACGCCGGCGATGGATGAGACGAAGGTGCCCATGAGCGCGGCCCCCGCAACGGTGTACACCGGCAGGCCGAATATGCTGACGAGGAATGGTGCGATGATGGCTCCGCCGCCGATGCCGTACACTCCTCCCACGATCCCGACGGCGAGGCTCAGCGCCATAACGGCGGGCGTCGTGACTTCGAAATCCGTTCCGTGGAATTCATACCGGATGCGATAGACGGTGAACTTCTTCACCGTAATCCCCGCTAATCGGCCGGAGTCTCCGCCCGCGCCGGCATTCCTGCGCTTCTTGCTTTCCCTGGCCGATTTCTGAAACTGCTCCTCGACCGAGACCTTGTTGAGCGCGGATCGTTTTCTCAACTGATCCCTGAGCAGCCTGATGCCGATGTAGAGGAGCACGAAACCCGCAAACAGTTTGAAGTTCTTCGGGTCCGGAAGGTAGCGGATTCTCAGCAGGGCGCCGATCATGATGCCGGGGATCGTCGCCGCGACGATAACCCATGTCAGGGGCCACACCATGCGGCGTTCCTGCACGTAGCGGAAAACGCCGCTGGGGATTGCGACTATGTTATAGAGCTGGTTGGTGGCGCTCACGGCCGGAGTGGTGAATCCGAGCACGCTCACCTGAAACGGCAGAATCAGGAAGGCGCCGGAGACGCCCCCCATGGACGTGAAAAACGAAATCACGAAGGCCACGAGAGGCGGCACGAGCGGATTGACTTCGATGCCGGCGACTGGAAAGTACATGATGGCTGCGTTCCTATGCGGGGGCGCATTCGCGCCCGGCGGGCGCTCGCGCCGAGGCGCGTCTCGCGGATATGCGCGCGGCCGATTATGCTCGCCGCGCCGGCGCCGCCGGGTTTGCGCGTCACTCCTCGGTTGTCGAGATTCCTTTTTCGGCCAGCAGGTCGTCGAACGCACGCAGCAGATCCACCGCCGACAGCATTCCGACCAGAGCGCCGGTCTTATCGAGCACGGGCGCCGCGCCGATCTTGTGATCGAACAGGCGCCTGGCGGCCTTGCGCAGGGAATCATACGTGTGTATCACGTGAACTTTGGTAATCATGACGTCCTTCACGGACATTTCGTCGTCCAGATAGTACACGTGCGCTATATCGAGCGATTCGTCCACCCAGTCCGGCCTGCGCAATTCGCGGTCGCTGACGATGCCGATCAGCATGTTGCTCCCGTCGACGACGGGAAGGTGGCGGATGTGATGTTCTTTCATCTTGAAAAAGGCTTCGCGAATGCCGGTGTTCGGCGGAATGGATATTACTTTGCGGGTCATGTAGTCGGTTACTTTCTTGGGCATGCAGGCTGCTCCTCTCGGCTCGGGTACACGGGTTCGTTCGGCGGCTTCGGCGGGCGGCGTTGCCTCTCGATGCCGAGGGCAACAGCGGCGCGCCTCTTCAGCGCCGCAGGCAACACCGGCGGATCTGTTCTTCCACGGCCGCCGCGGTGGTTACGACTGCGAATCCGAACGCCAGATTCATGAGGCTGGCGAGGTGCATTTCCTCGTTGACGGCTCCCGTGCCGTCGGCAAGGAAGAAAACCCGGTAGTCGCGATAGTACGCGTCCCGGGCCGTGGATTCGCAGCACATGTTGGTCATGACGCCTGATATGACGAGGTCCTCTATCTTAAGACAGCGGAGCACCGTTTCCAGGTCCGTGTTGTAAAACGCCGAATAGCGGTGTTTGAAAACGACCTTTTCATGGACGGCCGGGGCGAGATCGGAATGGATCTCGCTCTCGGGACTTCCCTCGACGCACATGTCGTCCCACCACCACGCCATGATGCCGCTGTCGAGATGATCGGGATGATGCACGTGCCTCGTGAAGATCACGGGGCGCTTCGAGTCGCGGAACGCGGCGACGAGGCGCTGCACCGCAGGAAGAACGGCGGGGCCGCCGCAGGTAAACGCCGGAGAACCGGCGTCCAGGAAAAAGCGCTGCATGTCGATGACCAGGAGAGCGCTCCGATCGGGGACGAGCTCCAATCCGGACCTGTTGTACGGTCGGACGGCCTCCAACCACT
>JACQXT010000197.1:0-2412 GCA_016208665.1 Chitinivibrionia bacterium
GAGCGGCTTTGCCAAGCCGGACACATCGACGACGGCTAATCCGTCCAACCTCGGAAGGCTCACGAGGGCTTCGCTATAGGATGATTCGACTACAGCAGCTCCGGTTTTTACCCAAGCATCAAGAATCTCCCGAGAATGTCCTTCGACCGGATATCTGATCGCTTGGACAAGCTTGGGCATGATCAGATCAGCCAGATAACAATTCGATGCAAGCGTTCTATCTTCGAAGCCTAATCCCGTAAGCGCGACAGTTATAGGAAGGGTGCGTAGTTCGTCGCCAGAAATCGGTCTGATGGAAATCGAAACCTTGTTGCTCTTATTCTTGCGATAAGCCTTCGGAACTGATTTATCTTCTGCAGCTGCACCGAAAAGATCACCCTGCGCTGGCTTGGCCCGGACCTGAGAAGCAAACGAAGTCGTACTTATTGGCGAGGCAATCAATGTCGCATCTGAGACTTGATCTACGGTCGCGACATTCTCGCCTCCTTCATCCTGCGCAGCGGCAGCATTGACCTCATCGTTAATCTGATTTCGGAGAAGAATTTCTTTTGCGGATGCTAAATTGTCTAGATCCAGCCATTGGCTAAGATCATTTCCAGAAAGCTCAAACCGGTCGCGATCAGCAAGACCGATGAATGCGGCGAGACCGTATATCTTCCGGTAGCTAAGGATAAATTGCTGGATGGGGTCGGAGTCCTTCGTTTTCGAGCGTGGAGCCCCGCCAGCGAACACGAACACGCCCGCGTCGATGAGATCACGAAGTCTGTCGATCTGCTGCTTCTGACTCCCCTCGTCCTCTGCAGTCACCCTCACATAGATTGACGAGTATTGCCTCAAACGAACCTGTGACTTTCCATTCTTGGAAGCGTTTCGGAATGAACGGACGAGCAGATCGTGTGCCGTCTGTGCAAATGCCAGTGCATGATTCTTGAAGTAATTGGCGCGTCTATTGAGATCATAGAGTCGCCTCGAACTCATTTCCTGAAAACACTCGGACTGGACATCAGCGGCGATCGGGAATTGGCTCGAGTCACCAGAACGCCTGAGAATTTCTTCATACAATTTTATGACGTCGCCGATGTCTCCGACGCAAACGCTAGTGAGGCAAGACAGCCCCCTATAAACGCGTTTCTTCTGCGCGGAACCCTCGTTGGCGGAGCCAATTTCCCGCGCGACCTGTTCCAAAGTCTCGTCACCGAGAATCACCCTCGGGTTCCTCTGCCGAGGATGCTGCGCATGGAGGCCAGCACGCTGTTGCAGGATTCTCGATACAAAGTCCTTTCCAGCAGATCCCGGCGCGTTGATCGTCTTGAACACGTCCGCACCTAAATCGAACACGGTGAGGTCGCGATCCACACGAATCGGATGGATTCTGCCAGGTGATTTCAGTCCGAGTTCGATCGTCTGCCATTCCGAGGTGAATTTGAACGCACATGTCGGGCTTTGAAACAACAAAGCCGAAAGAAGTGCCTCGATTTTGTCGAGCGGAAGATATCGTGTGGAAACGTCGTCGAGAAGGAAAAATACCGACGAAGATTCGAACATCTCCGAACACCCTCGAAGACTCTCCGCAAGCTGGTTGAAAACGTCGGTTGGTGACTGGCTGACGAGATATTTTTCGCCGCCGCTCACCGCCAAGACCGCTATCCGTTGGAGCCTTTGTTCGAGGTCATCCAAGGACATGCACAGCCTTAGGTCTTCCGCACCGTCCAGATAATCCGAAACGGTGGACGCTAGGCGAGAATGGGCCGCAGGTGCAATGGATGCGGGATCGACATCCCGTAGGTGCATGAGCGCCCGGACGGCCTGAAGCGCGTAAGCGACGAAAAGTCGCGTGAGACGATGCTCGAGTTTGAGGAGAGACTGCTCTCGCAGATCGAGCAGCCGTTGTGCGGATACAAATAGCCCTACGAACCGGTCGTCTCTTATCCGTTGAACTACTGCATCAGATGACTCGTCATCGCGTTGTGCGGCCCGCGCATGTATATCTAGCGCTCGCAGCAAAATCGTCTTTCCGCATCCACGCATACCCGTGATGATCTGCGGTCCGGGGCGGGTAACTTCTGTAAGCCACCGGTTATCGGGGTCTACCAGAAGTTTCGGCACATCCCAAGACTCAAGCGTCTGGGCGTTGTAGTGATCGGCAAACCCCTTCAAGTTAAGAGGAGTCCTCCAAGGACGCCAATGATGCGATGCTCTGTAGAACGATTCTCTGATCTGAGCCACCATGTCGGCGGGATTCGGTAGTCTGAGATTCTGGGCGTCTGCCCGCAGACTGCCGATGATGCCCTGCAAAGCCAGCGCAATGCGAAAATCCCGATCCTCCAGCTCATCGGAGTGTGAAAGCAGTCTGGCAAGTAGAGCATCGACGTGTTCCGCGATGAAGGCGAGATCACCATGACGGCTATCTGT
>JACQXT010000197.1:2432-5911 GCA_016208665.1 Chitinivibrionia bacterium
GACCCGCAGCGTCGAATCAATGGCATCCGGCCGTCTGGACTCAGGCCGAAGCATTTCGACAATCAGGTTTTCCGAGTGGAGGTCGTTATGATTGAGCTTATTTGCCTCTAGCTCGGCGCGCAGTTGGAGAAGGTCAATGGCAACCTGACAAATTGATGCTGCGCTCGGCGCGGCGCCTCCAGTCGCGAACTCCCTAAAAAGCCGCCCATCCACATAGTCAAGTACGGTCACATGACAGGAAATGCTGGTTAACGCGTCGTCTGAGAAGGCCACAACCTCGTCAAACGCGTCGGTGATACCGACTACATGCGTGGCATTGCCCGCCAATTCCGCATGCAGCTTCACCTCTTCCTCAAACGGTGGCTTCTTGAAGAAGCCATAGAATTCCGTCGGGGAGATCTTGATGACGTATTTTCGCCCGACGAGGCCGCTTTCAGCCACGTAGGCCGCACCGTAGAAGCCCCGGTTTAGAGGCCTGACAATACGAAAGTTTCCGACTCGTACTGGAGGATGATCAAGGATGAAGCCGTAAGTCCGCCCGCAAGATGGGCATGTGTCGCCAAGTTCTTTCTCGGCATAGTCCTTCGCGGGACAAAAAAAACAGCAATACTTACTCATTGATCGCCTCGAAATTAGCCCCGCTCGGCGACTGATTTGGAATGCCAATTATTTGGCCGAGCCGTTGGATTACTTCCGAGAGCATATCCGACGACGCTCTAACCGTTGCGATCGGCGTTCCCTTGGCGACCCACCCGCCGGGTGGAACAAGAAGAATGATGCCGACCGGATCGGGGAACAACTTGTGCTCGCAGCGCGACATCATCTGCCATTGGACTAGTACATCGCGCAAGCCTCCCAGCGGATAGGAACAGAAGCCGTCTTGCGAAGCGGCGATACAACTACTGTGCATCCGCCGAGTTTCAGCCACGATTTCGTCGAAGTCGTCAGGAGAGCCGCCCTGCGCAACGACATTATTCTTGAAATGCCGCCTAAGTTCACCAGTCGACAGACTGGCCAATTTGCCGCGAAGATCGGACGGAAGGCAGGCCATCGCCAGCATCCGGCACGTCTCAGAATGAGCATGCAACCACGGTGACGCTTCTCCTCGGAATATGTCATCGAGGGCGACGAGGGATTCGCGCCTGCCAAGATACGGTTGGTATGGGAAGCTGGCATTCGTGAGTATGGGTGCCGCTTCTATGCCCAGCATCCGCGCCGCACTGACAAACAGCCGCCCATTTGCCGAAGCCGTCTGCCAGTCGCCGCCAAAATTGCCATGGGGTGCAACCCGGATATCGAGTCCAGCGTACCTCACTCCGACCGCCAGCTTCTTAGATAGAAGGCTTGCCGCTACGAGAGTGGGGATGGCCTGAGAACCCATCGCTTGACGCAGCTTGAACATTCTTCCGTCAAGCGGGGCCATCTCCCCCTTCGCGATGAAATGAGCGTATCCCGAACCATGGACAATGTCCGAAGCCTCGGCAACGGAGAGCTCCGTCCGGTATCCCCGAACCTGAGCCAGGCAATCGATTCCTCCGGCTGGCCTGCCAGGAACACCCAACTTCGGTACTGCCGCACCTGCGGCCCGAAGATATAGCGGAGATATCAAGGTGCTCAGGGAAGTCGGGCCGCCAGTGGACGCGACATCGGCGACGACGTCAGAGTGAACCGAGAGCGTCTTCCCAGATCCGGCGAGGATTTTGGCCAAATCTGCCGCAATGCATGGATCACTTGGAAAATGCGACGTGATGACGCTGATAGCCGAACGTACATCGTCATCGGTGGGATAACCACGAAGAGGGGAGAGAAACGGAGTGTCACCCCCGGTGCCATTCACTGTCGAATTCTCAGGGACGAGTCGTCAAATCGACCAGATGGGCCTTAATCGCCTCAGCTTGCGTGCGAGAGAAGGCTGGAGGTAGTGCGTTACCGATCATCTCGGCCGCTGCGTACTTGCCCCTTCGGAGTGAAAACGAGTATCCGATTGGAAAGCTTTGCAAGAGCGCCGCCTCACGTAGAGTTATCGCCCGATCCTCGGAGGGGTGAAGAAACCGGCCTTTCGAAGGGTTGATGCAACCGCCTGTGATAGTCGGAGCCACGTCGTCCCAACTCATGCGCCCATAGACATCGTAGAACCCCTCATGCCGTTCATGACACTTGAGGGCGAGCGCGGGGGACAAGGAAGTTCTGCTACCGCCATCCTTGGGAATTGCGCGAATAAGTTCCCGGATACGTTCGCTGCGCCTCTCACCAAGGTTGTGCAAAGGGTCGCTGACAATCTCTTTCGGCAGCGTGCCTATCGCATCCTTCACCGTTTTACGCACCCCTGTCGGAACAATGGGCGATATCTGTCCAACCCTTGACGCCAGCACCACAAGCCTTCGCCGGCGTTGCGGTACACCGAAATCGGCCACATCGAGCACCTGATCCGAGATTTGGTAGCCAAGCTTGCGTAATCCCCGTTTGAAATTGACATAGCGCGTGTAACGGGAAAGATTCGGCACATTCTCCAGCATTACGACCTTAGGAAGCGTTTCCTCTATGAGTCGCAGCACCTCGTCGATGAGGCGATTCCTTGGGTCGTCCATCCGATCCCTGCGATTGTTGTTCCGAAGTCGCGAGAAACCCTGGCATGGCGGGCAACCGGCGAGTAGGTCAAGTTCGCCTTTGGCAACGCCGCAAGCCCTCAAGATCTCCGACGAGCAGATTTTGCCGATATCCTGATTGAAGAGTTTTACGTTCGGTTGATTCGCAGCATAGGTTTCACTTGCGAGGGCATCAATCTCGACGGCTGCGCCCACTAGGAAGCCCGCGTCGCAGAGTCCCTGGGTTAATCCGCCGCAACCGGCGAAAAGATCAACAGCGATGGGGCATTTTGTTGTTGCATTCATGCTTGAGTTCGCCGATTTCTATTTTGTTGGTTTGGGTTGTCGGCAGCTAGAAGCACGACGCGAAATCGTCTCGTCAGATTCCATCAGAACCCCATTACTTTCACAGTAATTTATAACCAGCGTCTCGATCATGTTCGAAAGTGTCCGATGCTCCTTCTTGGCTACCACCCGCAGCAGGTCCTTCATCCTTGGGGATAGCCTAAGGTTGATGGTTTCAGTCTTGCGTTCGGCGACGCTCATGGTCGATCCTCAAGTTTCAGGGATCATCGTATAGGCCTGTAACGCAAACGTAAAGACAATATCAGCCTACGCCCCAGTTTGTTGGCATGTCGCCGCAACATGAAATTCTGCAGCCACCCTGACCTTAGATTTAGGGAGAAATCCACGATGGCCGTGGGCCATTCCTCCGATTCTGTGTCCACAAACACTGAAACCTGCTGGTCACTCGACCGATCCAGCGAACGCCTCCCCCTGTTCCTGGTACCGCCACTGAAACGCCACCACCATCAGCGTCGTCTGCGCCGCATCCTCGGCTAGTTTTTCGCAAGCAGCGGAGTCGTCTGGCGGCCCAGAAGCAGGTGCAACGTC
>JACQXT010000192.1 GCA_016208665.1 Chitinivibrionia bacterium
AGACAGTGATCTGGGTGGAAAGCAGAATATGAGAAGGAGGAAGGAATTGTTATTATTGGTGCGTGAGAAGGCAGAAAGACGGATTCTTTACTCACCTCACGCGGCCAGACAGATGATGCGACCCGATCGGATGATCTCTCCTGGGGAGATAAGAGGGGTTATCGAAGGGGGAGAGATTATTGAAGACTACCCGGATGACGTTCGAGGACACAGTTGCCTCATTTTGGGAGCAGGCGATGGTGAGAGGACCTTGCATGTCGTCTGTGCCCCCAAAGAAGACTATCTGGCAATCATAACCGCTTATATCCCGACAGTGGACAACTGGCAGGAAGGTTTCAGGGTGAGGATAAAGAAATGAAATGTATGCATTGTAACGGAGAAATGGAACGTGGCAAGGCACCCTTCCATGTCGACCGACGAGGGATTCACCTGACGGTCGACGACGTCCCTTCTTGGATCTGCCAGCAATGCGGTGAGTCCTATCTTGAAGAAACAGAAGTTGAGTCAATCCAGGCCATGATTCGGGCATTGGAGAAGGAAACGCAGAAGCTGGCTGCGGCGGGGTAAGAGTTCTACGGTCGTCGAACATCTGCCTGCAACAGGTGGCGCGACACGGTTTGCCGATTCAGAACCGACGTTTCGTTGCGCGCCGCTGCTGAGGCATGCGTTCTGCGGACATAGAGGTACGCGAGGCTGAGATGGGGGAAGGAAGGGACTGGAACTGGCGCAGCGGTGAAGGTGCGTCCGTCCACCAAGATATCCTGCTGGCGATGTGGCGCAGAGATGCCCGCGGTGGCCCTCGTGGCACCCAAAGTGGCGGACACCGAAGACGAAATCTGCATTCTTACAGAGATCCGGGAAGTTCCGGAAACAGTGCTCCAGTTCGTCCGTGCTCGAGTTCCATCGTTCCGACTCAAGTATTCTAAGACATCCGGCTTTTCGTACTATGCGAACAGTTGCCCGAGGTGCGGCGTTATATCGGGGGACTTTCACCTTCACAGCGAGCCGGGCGCTCCCTTCTTCCCCACAGAAGAGGAAGAGGCAAGGCACCTCACCATTGAACAGATTCCTCTGGCCGGTCGTATCATCGCGCGCGCAAGTCCGGCAATGGGGGTTGGGCACCTGATCTTAACACATGCACGGAAGGTGACCGCAGAACCACTGGATGCACCGGGCCGGCGAAAGTCGGTTTAACCGGCTTCGCACGGGGCTTTGGGTCGGCGGCCGTCGCAACCTTCCCTACACGGATCAGCGTTTCGATGTCTACCGCACCCTGTGTCACTACTTCGGGGGCGGAACGAGGCTGCAGATCGAAGAGGTCGAGGCCCTGCAAACCGATGAAGTGCCGGACATTTTTCTGATCACGGATATGCAGATCACCAACCTGGCCGCATTGATCGAGCTGTTCAACCAGAGGGAAAACCGCGTCACAGCCGTCCATATCGGAAACAACGATTCGGTCAAGACCTTTCGCCGCTCCCTGGCACTCAGGAAGAACGTCAGCATCTTTGCCATAGAGGACAAGCAGAGCATCCCGGCGATCGTTCTCGGGAAGGTCAAGGAATACCTGTATTCTTGATTCCCCGCACATCACAAGAGACGGAGGCCCAGTCCCGAACCTCAACGAGCTCGAGTGCCTCGGAAACGAGGTCTACGCGAATGTCTATCGAAGGCCCAAGCTCTTGGAAGTGCGGTTCGTCTCGTAGAGCAAGAAGCGGCTCATCTCTTCCTCTATTGAAATTGTGACCTTTCGGCCGCACTCACGCGGCAGGAAGAAACTCCACCCACGAGAGCCGGGATCGGTGCTCACCCTCGGCGACTGGACGTACTCCTGTCCGAAACCGGTTGACCCCCAATTCACACCCCGCCTTCCTGTGGCTTCAACGCCATAATTGTGATTGACGCCGCGAAACAGTAGAGGTATGTTCTCGTGACGGAACCAGTCAATCCCAGAGAGAGGGCTGTTGTGGTTTCTCCCACACACGTCATGAACCGTGGCCCCGCCGCGGTGCGCAGCCCGGTCGACCGGCTCCCGGCGGCGGCCGTTTCGGCTCCGTCAGTGTATCAAAATATCCCTGACCGGCGACCTGTGTCCCCACGCGGTCTATTGCCTGGCAAAAAGGGGAGCAGATGAGGCAGAGAATCCTTTCATTTCAATACGTTCGCCCCAGGCCCCGGGTTGACGGTTCCGGGAAATACACTGACCGCCCCACAGTGTTCAGGGCAGATACGTAGTTCGGTAGAATTCTTGTTCTGTGCACAGGGGGGATGCCCTTGGCCAGTTGATCCTACCTGGCAAGGGGGTAGAATACTTGTCTTGACACGGGTTGCGTATATGCACATAATGAGTGTGCACTCAGGAGGCAGCCATGGAAGCTTCAATTCTTGATCTCCGGCGCCGGAGGGCAGAGGTCTTACGCGCGCTTGATCGGAATGGGTCGATCAAGATCCTCTACCGCGGCCGGCCGCGAGCCATGCTTATTCCGGCAAGCTCACGGAACCGACAACGGGAGTCGGTAGCCAACCATCCGGCCTTCGGTATGTGGAAGGACAACGATAGCTTGGCTGACGTTACCGCTTACGTTCGTACGCTCAGGAGGAACCGTTTCGGTGCTGTTTGATACGGACGTCCTGATCTGGGTCTTCCGCGGCAACCGTAAGGCGGCGAGAAGCGTCGATGCGACACCTGACCGGTTTATCTCGATCGTGACCTACATGGAACTCGTTCAAGGCGCTCGAAGCCGTCAAGAGCTTCGCCGAATCAAGGATTTCCTGTCCGATGCTGCATTTCAGGTCGTTCCCCTGAGCGATAGCATAGGTCATCGAGCCTCAATTTACGTAGAGGAATACGGCCTCGGGACGGCATTGGGCGTGGCCGACGCCTTGATCGCGGCTACCGCAGTAGAACACAACCAGCCGCTTTGCACAGGAAATCATCGCCACTATAGCCCGATCAAGGAACTTGCCACTAAGGCATTTCGCCCTTGAGACGAAGCCGAATTCTCTGTCCCGTGGTCTCTTCCCGGGCAACAGTGACGGGGGTGGGCCTCAAGAGGCACAGAACTACCGCATGCACCTGCCCGCGAGCGCCTCTGGGCGCTTCGCCAGACTTCCAACGTTCGGGGGGTGGCGCCCGCGGCAGGTGATGCAGGCGTGTGTGCCGGGCATGGCACGTAGCTTGTGGGGTGAGAGTCCCCATACCAGGTATTCGCGGAGCCGAAGGTTAGGAGAAGGGCAAGGGCGTCGTCGTGAGGCGAGGTCTGAAGGAAGCCCAATCCAAAGGTGCAGCGCGACGATCAGGAACCGGATAGGAGGCGTGGCACGCTCTGGGCGAGCGGGCACGTGACCGCGAAGCCCTCCATCCGCGATCGGGGCGTGCTTTATAAATCCGGCGTTCATGCACAGAAAGTTACGTGTCTTACCCCGGGAGATCTCTCATGTGCCTCGGGAAGTCGCGTGCGACGGAAATTGGCTGAGGGGCGAGCAATCGTCCTTGACCGCATGGGAGAAGTCAGCAGAGGGCATAGTAGGAGGCAAGGGACAGATCGTAGAGGGAAATCCGCATGGACGAACTAGGAACCCGCCCTGCGAATCGAAAGAGCAGGAGACGGCAACTCTCGGCCTAAAAGGATAGAACGTTACGGTCATGCCCGCTCTGAAGGCCCGAACGGTTCCCGCAAGGGATTGAATGGGAGGCCAAGGAGGAGGGAGTCTGAGTGGAAGCAAAGCCGGCGATCCAGATGCGGCTGCCTTTTCCGGGAAAGGGCAATGCTCCTGCTGCAGAGGCCCGCACCGAAAGTCCGGTTGGGGACGAACAGTTGATGGAGAGGATGCTTGAGCGGGAGAATCTGATTCGAGCGCTCAAGCGAGTGGAACGCAACGGAGGTAGCGCCGGCGTAGACGGGATGGAGGTGGAGGAGCTTCGGCCGCACCTGAAGATCCACTGGCCGAGGATACGGGAGGAACTGCTGGTGGGCACCTACGATCCACACCCCGTCAGGCGGAAGGAGATACCCAAAGCGGGAGGTGGGAAGAGAACGCTGGGAATACCCACGGTGCTGGACCGATTTATCCAGCAGGCCATGCTTCAGGTCCTGCAGCCACAATGGGATCCCACGTTTTCAGACAGCAGCTTTGGGTTCCGGCCTGGACGAAGCGCGCATCAGGCGGTACTACGAGCTCAAGGGTACATGAGGTCGGGATACACATGGGTGGTAGACCTGGATTTGGGAAAATTTTTCGACCGAGTGAACCACGACAGGCTGATGAGCGAGGTGGGCAAGCGAGTAAGGGATGGACGCGTACGGAGGTTGATTCGACGGTACTTGGAGGCAGGAGCGCTGGAAAATGAGGTGTTCCACGAGACCGAAGAGGGAACCCCGCAAGGCGGACCGCTATCCCCTTTACTAGCGAACCTGTATTTGGATGGTTTGGATCGAGAGTTGGAGAGGCGAGGGCACCGATTTGCCCGGTACGCAGACGACAGCAACATTTACGTGAGGAGTCGTCGGGCGGGATATCGTGTACTTAGGAGCGTGACGAACTTCTTGGCAAAAAGGCTCAAGCTCACGGTGAACGCGAGCAAGAGTGCAGTGGGGAGGCCGTGGGAACGGACCTTCCTCGGGTTTCAGCTCAGTTGGAAGGAGCATCGACGCATCAGCCCGAAAGCGCTGCACGCCTTCAAAGAGCGAGTACGCGAAATCACGCAACGTACACGCGGCAGACGGATCGAGCAAGTCGTAAAGGAGCTCAGGAGCTACCTGATCGGCTGGCGGTCCTATTTTGGGTTTAGCGAGGTTCGAGGGATCTTCAAGGAACTGGACTCTTGGGTCCGACGACGGCTTCGCAGCTACTTATGGAAGCAGTGGGGTCGTCGAGGGTACCGAGAACTTCGCAAACGCGGTGTAAGTCGGGACCTGGCGTGGAACACGGCAAAATCCGCCCATGGCCCCTGGCGACTGAGCCGGAGCCCCGCTCTTGCGTTTGCATTGCCGGCGAAATACTTTTGCTCGCTGGGTCTCCCTCAATTGTATTTGAAACCGACTCAACCAACCGAACCGCCGTGGTACGTGATCCGTATGCCCGGTGGTGTGGGAGGAGCGGAGTCGTGAGACTCCGCCCTATCCCGATTCTGCGGTCGTATGTGGTGTATTCCCTGCGCGCTTGACAAGCGTTACCGCAAGAGGTAACAATTAGGCATGCCAAAGATTCGACGCGGAGGTTACGTCTTCGTCACCTGGAGAGGGGACCATTCTCCGCGGCATGTGCACGTTTACCGCGACGGCAAATTCGTTCTGAAGTGGGACCTCGACAACCAAAAGCCGATGGCCGGCCGGCCATCGCGCAAGGTGCTCGAACTCATTCACCAACTCGACTCGGAAGGGCTGCTATGAAGATCAGGTCAGTGAATGTCAACAATCGGAGGCGGGCGTTCGAGGTGAAGACCGCGCGTCAGGTCTTTCTCTTCCCTTACACCAAGGCCGATCCGCCTCCGACGCACCAGGACCCGCTGGTCGAGGTTTCTGTTGATGACGAACTCGGCCGAGAGGGGTTCACCTATAAACTGGCGTCGGGTCTGGAAGGTTCCGTCCACATCGAGCAGGTACTCGAGTATAACCAAGATCCGAACTATATGCGGGACCTCCTTCTCTATAAATTGACCATCGAGGCCCAGAAGCGTGTTGCAGCGACATCCCTGTCAAAGCGGGAGATCATTCGCCGACTCGGTACTTCTCCGGCCCAATTTTACCGGCTTCTGGATTCGACCGATTATCGCAAGTCGATTGACAAGATTCTCCTACTGTTGCACGTTCTCGACTGCGACGTCGACTTGGTCGTTCGAGCCAAGAGCGCCTGAGATGTCTGGGCCACAAAACTACCGCATGGACTCCGGCCGCGCAACCCGGTGAGGCCTTCACAAGGGGTCTCGAAGTCACTGGCGCGTCGGGTCATGCGGCCGTTCGACCTACCGAACACAGGATGAGCCAGTGAAGCCAGCGCCAAGAGACAAAGCGATCAAACTCAAGTTCTCCGGACAGGAACTCAAGGAACTCAAACGTCACACATGGCGGATGGCTGACTCGTTCGGGCTGGACC
>JACQXT010000205.1 GCA_016208665.1 Chitinivibrionia bacterium
TTCGAAGACCTGATAATGATCGTGATTGCGGTGATCGTCTGGGGGCTGCTGGTCGGGTGGATTCTGCCGCGGTCCGGCGGCGGCTGACTCCCGTCAGGTTGCGAGCTCCCGGCGGGAGCCGAGAAACAGAGACCGAGTAGGGCCGCGAAGCCAGCCGATGGCGGCGATCTCCCGGATTCGGGTGAGGATCGATCAATCTAACTCGGGTTGGTGCCGATATTACCCATGATGGCGTCCTCCAGATACAATGATAGCTACAGCGGCGAAAGCCTGAGCCTTGGCCGGCCACTGATGCCGCCGGTCATAAAGACGCTGTTGATTGTCAACGCGGCGGTTTTTCTGCTGCAGCTTATCTATTCGCCGCTGATCGACCTCTTCGGGCTTGCACCCGCCCGGTTCTTTGCCCAGTTCCCTAACCTGCTCTACCAACTAGTCACCTACATGTTTCTCCACGGCGGATTCTGGCACATCCTGTTTAACATGTTCACGCTCTGGATGTTCGGCACCGAGATTGAAGCCACATGGGGAAGTCGGCGCTTCGCCTGGTTCTATCTGTTCGGCGGCATCGCCGGGGCGGTGTTGACGCTGATAGTGCGTAGTGGTCAGCCGCATCCCATGATCGGGGCTTCGGCCGCCATTTACGCGCTCTTGGCTGCCTATTGGGTTATGTTTCCCCAACGGACTCTGTACTTGTATTTTTTGTTTCCTGTCAAAGTCAAGTATGCTATACCTGGGATGATGCTTCTGGGCTTTTTGTTCGGTGGCAGTCAGGTGGCACACTTCGCCCACTTGGGCGGCGCCTTGTTTGGCCTGGCTTACGTGAAACTAAATTGGCGGCCGTTCAATGCTGGAAACTGGCTGGCGAAGTTGAAGTACCGACGGCAGACTGCCCGGCTTCAGAAAAACCGACAACGAGCCGAAGATGCAATGAAACAGGTGGATGCCGTTCTCGATCGGATCAACCAGGTCGGCTTTGAGAATCTTACCCGGGCTGAACGGAATCTGCTCGAAGAGGCATCAGCAAAGACACCATGCACAAGAGAGTTCTTCTCGTAAGCCAATCCGACACGCTGCGCACTGTAGCCGAGATGGCATTGCGCCAGAATGGTTACGACGTGATCTCAGTTTCCAGCTGCGAGCGGGCTTTGGAAGTAATCGGCTTGTCCCGGCCGGAATTGGTGATTGCCGGGGCCGAGCTCACGTACCGCAATCAGCGGCCGTTCTATGAGCGGTTGAAAGCGGACCCGACTACGGCCTCTCTTCCGCTTTTGCTCATCGCCCAACCGGACCAAAAGGACCTCGGCATGCCGGATGAAGTGGTTCTTCGAGTTCCGTTCGATCCTCAGGAATTCTTGGAACGCGTGAAGGTGTTTACTGGCGCGGTCGCGCCGCCGTCGGTTGCCGCCACCAACCCCCTTGATGGGGCCTCGGTGGGGGACGACTTTCTTGACGCCGCCCTGGGACTTGACAGTATCGAGGTAACCGCCTCAGAGGTAATGGATAAGACGCTGGCGGGCAACGGCAAGCGCCCCGCCGCTCAGAAAGCAATGGCCGATGCCATCAACGTGGAAAAGACGGATCCGCACTTGACCGACAGCGGCCGCGTGGAGTCGATTATGATAAGGGACGACCAGTCCGATATCGTTCAGAAACCGGCGAAGCAGCCGAACTCCGTGGACCTTTCCGCTTCGCAGAAACTCGACATTCTCTCCGAATCCGATCAGTACGGGATGGCCATTTCGCAAGCCACAACCCTGGAGCCGGTCGATTCAGTGCACGATTACAACTGGTTCGTCAACGAGATGCAGCGAGACAACACCCGTCCGTCCTCGGTAACATCACCGACTCCCACCCGACCCGCCGCCGGTGATTCCGGACGGTTGAAAGTCGATCGTCCGGCAACCCTGGTCGAGCCGGTGCATCCCTCGGGAGCCGTCGCCAGTTCGAAACCGGCTGACGGTGTGGGAAAGTTCATCGATGAATTCAAGAAAGAGATCGAGAAATTCCGCGATCACGAACCGGAGAGCATAGTGGTCGAGGCAGAGAAGCATCCCTCTCTGAAGGGTCCTGTCACAACCGGTTCCGATTGGCAGGAGACCGTCGAAAAGCTCACTCCCGATGATGTCATCAGGTTCACTCACGAGTTCGCCAAGGAGCTGGGACGCCGGGTGGCCGACCTGATCGTTGACAAGATCGATCCCGAGAAACTGCTGCGGTTGATGGCGGCGGAGATTTCGCGGCAAAAGTCCAAAGAAAAGTAATCATCGCTTCCGGCGGCGAGTGCCGTGTTTGACATTCACGATCTCATCCGCTAATATTCTTCATGAATTGGAAACACTCCGGTAGTGGTGCTGGCTCGGTTTTTGCCTTCACTCATCATGCCGGAACTATCGTTAGCTGAAAGAGTAGCATGGGTATGAAATCGTTGCGACCCGCAATTTGGATTGCCGGAATAGGCTCCTGTCTCGTCGCCCTGACATTGGTCGGTGTCGCCCTGGCGCAGATGGATCTGTCCGCGCCGATCACCGAGGCGTCACCCGTCGTGGTCAAGAGTCGCAGTGTGCTCTCAATCTCCGAGGCGCCGATAGGCGGGACGGTTGCTGCGGCGGTAGTCGCCGAAATCGATTCGGCCTGGCACATTAACTCCGCCGCCCCTTACCAGGAATGGTTGATACCGGCGCAAGTCCGTTTTGGTACCATCGAAGGTGCGAGCCCACACGACGTTCAGTACCCGGCTGGGCACGATGTTTTCCTGATGGACGAAACCATGTCCGTCTATTCCGGACAAGTGGTCATACCCTTTCAGTTGACGATTGCGCCTCCGGTCGGTGACAGCATTGAACTACCCGTTGAATTCACCTTTCAGGCGTGCGACAATAAGACCTGTCAACCGCCCGAGACGGTTACCTTGCCGCTCATTATTCCGATCGGTTCCGGGGGGGTGGCCATCAACCAGGACGTTTTCTCGGCTCCAACATCATCTACAACAGAGGAGACGAACAAGCATGTTCCTGCCGATGTGACTTCCGGCCAAGAAAACGATCTACAGCGACTGATCGAGGGCTATGGTTTCTGGGGATACTTCCTGGCACTCGGGTTGGCTTTTTTTACTGGACTGTTGCTTTCGTTTTCGCCCTGTACCTATCCGATGATCCCAATCACGGTCAGTATCTTCGCGGGTCAGGATCGTTCTGTCGGGCGCGGATTTGTACTCTCGTTGTTCTATGTCGGGTCAATGGCTGTCATCTACGGAGCCATGGGGCTCGTGGTGTCGCTGGTTGGCGGCGTCTTCGGTTCCTGGCTGGCCAGTCCGCCGGTTGTTATCGGGATTGCCGTGGTATTCGTCGTATTCGCGCTGTCGATGTTTGGGCTGTACGAGCTGCAGGTTCCCATGGCGCTGAGGCAGAGACTTGGTACTCGGCGCGGCGGGGGAGGTGTACTGGGAGCGATGATTCTGGGAGTAGTGGCGGCATTGGTCGTGTCACCATGTGTCGGCCCATTTGTCGCCGGTATTCTCTTATATGTGGCAACGAGTGGCTCGCCGGTAATCGGTTTCCTCGTCTTATTCGTTTTCGCTCTTGGCCTGGGGACGCTCTTTGTCATAATCGGAACCTTTTCGTCGGCGATGAAGTCCATGCCGCATTCCGGGGAATGGATGGAGTCGGTGAAGAAATTCTTCGGTTTTGTTCTGGTGCTTATGGCCATCTACTTTCTTCGCACTATCCTGCCCGAAACAATGACCGCCCTTCTTACTTCGTTGTTGCTTCTGGCGTTCGGGGTGTTCGGCGGCGGCATGGATCGGCTGGAGATGTCATCGGGGTTCTTCCCGCGCCTGAAGAAGTTCCTTGGTCTGATAGCGCTGGTGATCGGTGTATATCTGATGGTGGCATTGCTGCTGTCGGAGGGTTTTATCCTGTCGCCATCATCGCGCTGGCTGCCGTCAAGCGGAAACTCGGCATCGTCGTCGTCGACTTCGCTTATCGCGTGGAACCACGACCTCTCGGAAGGGCTGCAGCGAGCTCAAGCCGAGCACCGGCCGGTACTTATTGATACCTGGGCCACCTGGTGCGCCAACTGCAGGGTACTGGAAAAGAGGACCTTTGGGGATCCCGCAGTGGCGGCGGAAGCATCCCGATTTGTTCCTATCAAAGTCCAACTGGAGACGGCCGATTCCGAAACCTCAAGGGACTTCATGCAACGCTTCAGCTTGCGACACTACTCGCTCCCTACGACGCTCTTGCTCGACTCGGACGGGCGGGTGGCCAAGATTCTTCAGGGAGTAGTTTCGTCCGAAGAAATGATCAGTCACATGCAGCGCGTTCGATGACCGTGTGATCGTAACTTCGGCACTCCGCGGGTATCTTAACTCTTTCTAGTTTTTTGCGTGGTCCGCTTGACGAAGTTTGCCTCTGCTTCTATATTGACCACCAGAAAGTAGCCATTTTATCTGGAAGATATGCCACAGAAAAAAGACAGATCGGTGATTGCGATCTGTGTCCAGGAGTTGACCGAAGACGGTTCCTCGATGGACCTGGGGGCCATCGTAGGCGATGACCTCCGTTTCGTGCACCAGGCGTTTATTGCCGATACAATCACCCACGCCTTGGACGTCGAAGAAGCCGATGTCCGCCTGTACCACATCGACGACCCCGAGCGCAAGCGCTTCATCAAGATCGCCCTCGATTATTTGAAAAAGCGACTTACTGGGAAACGAGCCATGGCCCTCAAGAACAAGTTCAAGAGTTTTGAGATGGATCGCGATGGGTGGGGTGTCCGCGTCGAGCAGTTGATCGACGACTGTTTCAAAGCCGGCTATAACAATGTCTTGATTCTTGGCAGTCGCACGCCTACGGTTACGGCGTCCATGATGAGCACCGCGCTGCGAATGCTGGTTCAATCGGACGTTGTCTTCGGCCCGACTCCCGAGGGACGGTACTATATGATCGGAATGACGGGAGCGCCGCATATCCGTTTGTCCGCCTTCGACTGGACGTCACCGTCGATCTATTCGGAAGTCGCGCAGGCGTTCTCGGACAAGGGGCTTGCCTGGTCGGAGCTGGAAATCTGGTACGCGGTTGAGACCCCCGACGATATGGAAATCATGGTCCGCGATATCAACCAGTACCGTTTCGAGGGCGACGCCGTTACCGCGCGCGAAACCGAAGTGGCCATGGAACGGATGCTCGCCAAGTACGGGGGTTGAGTGGAGCGAAAGCTGCAGCGGCTGCACTGGCTCAAAGTCCGCGAACTGGTCCCCAGCAAGATCAACACCGTGTTGCTGCCGGTAGGTACCGTGGAGGGACATGGCTCCGCCTGTCTGGGCACCGACAACGTCATCCCCGAAGATATCGCCGACGGGATTGCGGAGCGGGTCAACGCCCTGGTGGCGCCAATAATCAACTACGGTATCACGCGTTCACTCTACCGGTATCCGGGCGGCTCGACGATCAAGCCCGAGCACTACGCTTTGTACTCCCGCGATGTTCTGGATTCGATGGTGGACTCAGGGTTCAAAAACATCGTCGTGATTAATGGCCACGGTGGCAACAACGATGTGATGAAGGCGGTCGCCTGCGAGTTTCATCGCGAA
>JACQXT010000206.1 GCA_016208665.1 Chitinivibrionia bacterium
CGTCGTCGTCGGAACTCTGATTTCCCCATACTTGATGCACGGCACGACCAGGAGTTTCGCCGCGCGCAGCTCTTCGAGGTGGGCCGCGGTCAGCGCGACGCCGGTCTGGATGATGACCTCGCCGGTCTTCTTCTCCACGATGTCCTGAACGGGGATCCGTCCGAGCACTTCTTCGTCCCTCTTCGAAGCGCGGGGGCCGACCTTGACCTTCTCCGTCTGGTGGAACAGGCGGAGGATCGCCATGTCCCTGTCGAATCCCATCGCTTTCAAGAGCACCGTGACGGGTATCTTGCGGCGGCGGTCGATGTTCACGTACATGACGTCGTTGATATCGATCGTGAATTCCACCCAGGAACCCCGGTACGGAATGATGCGGGCGTTGAAAAGCCGTTTGCCGTTGGGATGGATCTCGTCGCCGAAAAAGACTCCGGGCGACCGGTGGAGCTGGCTGACGATGACCCGTTCCGCGCCGTTGATGATGAAGGTCCCTTTGTCCGTCAAGAGCGGTATCTCGCCGAGAAACACGTCGTTTTGAACGATGTTCTTGATCGTTCTCTCTTTTGTCTCCGGGTCTTCCTCGTGGATCACCAGGCGGAGCCGCGCCTTGAGCGGAGCCGAATGGGTGAGATCCCGCTCCTTGCATTCGGCCTCGCTGTACTTCGACTCTCCAACCGTATAGCCGTGATACTCAAGCACGTACTTTCCCTTGGGAGACTCGATGGGGAACACGGACCGGAATACCGATTCGAGGCCGTCGTTCTTGCGGCGCTCCATAGGGACGTCCGCCCGGAGGAAGTTGAAAAAACTCTCCAACTGCACCGCCAGAAGGTTCGGCACATCCATGATATCCGGAATCTTGGAGAACGTTACTCTTCCATACGCGTCCCGCGGGTACTCGAGAATGCTCCTCGCGGCTTTCTTGCTCATAGGTAAACCTCGGTGGTTGAATTCATCCCCTGCGGCCGACGCTTCCGCAGCCGCTGCGACCGAAGCGCTTCAAACTACTTGATCTCCACGGTGCCGCCGACCTCTTCGATCTGCTTCTTGATCGATTCCGCTTCCTGCTTCGAAACGGCTTCCTTGATCGCCTTGGGGGCGCCTTCAACCAGTTCCTTGGCTTCTTTCAAGCCAAGCGCGGTGATTGCGCGCACGACTTTGATGACCTTGATTTTCTCCGCGCCGATGCCGCTCAGGATGGCGTCGAACTCGGTTTTCTCCTCCGCCGGTGCAGCCTGGGCCGCGCCGCCTGCCATGGGCATCGCAGCGACCGGAGCTGCGGCGGTAACGCCGAACTTTTCCTCGAGACTTTTCACAAGTTCGGACATTTCGAGCAGGGTCAGTTTTTCGATGATCTCCATCGCCGTTTGAACGTTGCTCTGTTCCGCTTTCTTTGCCGTTACCATTGTCTCAACTCCTTGTGTGAATAGTGACCGATTGCGTTTTACCTGGGTTATTCCGTCGTTCCCTTTTCGACGATTGCATTCATCGCATATAACAGCTTGCGCAGCGTTCCCTGAAGCACCCCGACGAGATTGTTCGCGGGGGCCTTGATTCCGGCGAGCGCCATGGACAGGAGCACTTCCTTGTTGGGAAGTTTCGCCAGTTCGATGATCTGGCGTTCATCCAGGAGCCGCCCTTCGACGAGCGCCGCCTTGAAGCGCGGAGCTTCGTTTTCTCCGGCGAATTGAGCCAGGATCTTGGCGGGAATATTTTCACTCTCCATGCTTGCGGCGATCGCCGTCGGCCCGTCGAAATACCGGGCTAGTTCTTCCACCGGCGTTCCCTGCGCGCCCCGCTTCGCAAGCGTATTCTTGACGACGCGGTAGTCGACGCGATGTTCCCGGCACAGCTTCCTGAGCGCCGAGAGCTTCTCGACGTTCAGGCCGGTGAAATCATTGAGGACCACCGACCGCGCACCCTGGAACACCGTGGAGAGAGATTCGACAACAGCGACTTTTTCCGGACGTGCCATATCTCTCCGTACCTCCTGTTTATCGTAATGCGCTGAACACTTGCACTGAATCCAATTTAACGGAGGGCCCCATGGTCGTCGACAGGCTTACGCTCTTGATGTACTTGCCCTTTGCCGACGACGGCTTCGCTCTCCAGATCTCCAGGAGAAGCACTTTGACGTTCTCGTAGAGTTTTTCCTGATCGAAGGACATCTTGCCGACCGGTATGTGAAGGTTGCTTCCCTTGTCGACGCGGTATTCGATCTTGCCGGCCTTGAGTTCCTTCACCGCTTTGGCGATGTCGAAGGTGACGGTGCCGCTCTTCGGATTCGGCATCAATCCCTTGGGTCCCAGTATTCTCCCGAGCTTGCCGACCTCTCCCATCAGATCGGGAGTCGCGACGATGGCGTCCACGTCCATCCATCCTTCGCGGAGCTTGGGTATGTATTCGTCCGCTCCGACGAAATCGGCGCCGGCTTCCTTTGCTTCTTTTTCCTTCTCTCCCCGCGCGAGCACGAGCACCTTGATCGACTTGCCCGTGCCGTGGGGAAGGACGACCGTTCCCCTGACCTGCTGGTCGGCATGGCGGGGATCCACGCCCAGGCATGCGGACAGCTCGATGGTCTCGTCGAATTTGGCCGTTCCCAGTTGCTTCACCAGAGCGACGGCCTCGTCGAGCATGTACAGCTTGCTCTTGTCCACCTTCGCTTCGGCTTCTTTATATCTCTTGCCTCTCTTCATAGCAGCTCCTCATGCGTTCGTGTCCGGGGGCGGCCCGCGGCCGCTCCGCCGCGGTTATTCCTCGACGACGATCCCCATGCTCCGCGCCGTCCCTTTGATCATCGATATGGCAGTTTCCAGGGATGACGCGTTTAAATCCGGCATCTTGGTCTGTGCGATTTCCTTCACCTGGGCGAGCGTCACCGTTCCCACCTTGATCTTGTTGGGCACTCCGGAAGCCTTCGCGATGCCCGCGGCCTGCTTCAAGAGGACCGCGGCCGGCGGCGTCTTGGTGATGAAGGTGAACGTCCGGTCGGAATACACGGTCAACACGACCGGAATGATCGTGCCCATGTGCTTCTTCGTGGTTTCGTTGAACGCCTTGCAAAACTCCATGATGTTCACGCCGTGCTGTCCCAGGGCGGGGCCGACGGGGGGGGCCGGAGTGGCGCTGCCGCCGGGAATCTGCAGTTTGATCGACGTGAGTATTTTCTTTTTCGGTTTAGCCATTGTGCGCTCCTGTTATCGAAGACACGCGTGTTCCCGTCCCGCGGCGCCGGCTGAGGGACGCGGGCGGTGTTACGACACGGTCTCCACTTGAAGGAAATCCAGCTCCACCGGCGTTTCGCGGCCGAAGATGCTGACGAGTACTTTGAGCTTGCCCTTTTCGGCGTTTATATCATCGATCACTCCCGTAAAATCGCTGAACGGACCGTCTTTGATGCGAATGTGCTCTCCGAGGGTGAACGGTATCTCGGGAATGATCGTCTGTTTCTCTTTGTCCATCCTTCCCAGGATTCTCTCGACTTCGGGTTTCGACAGCGGCTGCGGCTTGTCTCCCGCGCCGACGAAGCTCGTCACGCCGGGGATGCTGTTGACGAGGTGCCATGCGTCGTCGGACATGTGCATCTCGATGAGAATGTAGCTGGGGAAAAACTTCCTGGTCGTCACCGTCTTCTTCCCCTTCTTCATCTCGGCCACTTCTTCGGTCGGGACCACGAGCTGCCCGAAATGGTTCTTGATGGTCGATTGGTTGACCATTTTCATGATGTTCTCTCGAACCTTGTTCTCATGTCCCGAATAGGTATGGATCACATACCATTTCTTCTCGGGCCCCTCCGCCGCCTCTTCTCCGGCGGGAGGAACCGCCTCCGCCTGCGGGAGACTCTTGGCCGCGCGTCCTTCGGGCGCCGCTTTCTTCGGGGACTTCTTCGCGCGGCCGTGCTGAGCCGCGGCCTTCTCAGGCTTCTCAGCCTTCTCCGGTTTTTCCGGCTTTTCCGGCGCGCGTTCGCTCTCCGGGGCCTGTTCGGGCTCCGCAGCGTCGTTTCCGGAAGCCGCTTCAAGCGTCTCGTCGCCGGACGCGGGAGCAGCCTCTTTCGTCTCCTCTTCGTGCTTTTCGTTCATATCCATGATTCTTGTTTCCTCGCCTGCGATAGTCCCGGTAGTCTCTCTGCGCCCTCGTGCATTGTCGCACGCACCGGACTCCGCCTACCCGAACACCAGTTGAATGATCTTGTTCAGCACCTGATCGACGGCCCCGATGATCGCGGTCAGTATGAGCGTCGCTACGATGACGACTTTTGTGGATTCCTTGAGCTCCGCCATTTTCGGCCAGGTTACTTTCTTGAGCTCCACTTTGGTTTCGGTGAAGTAGGTCTTGAGTTTCTCTACCATGTGAATCCTCTCTGGCTGTGGGCGTCCGCCTCGTCTCCATCCGCGCCGGGCATGTGGGGCCGCATCTCCCGGGCTTGCGGCAATCGCCGCGGCCGCCGTTTTCGGTTGCGCATGCGCGCCGCCTTCGCGCCGCATCCGCTCTGGAACGGCGAGGTTCATTTGAACCGCGCTTCCGGCGGATCAAATGGCAGGCCCGGCAGGACTCGAACCCGCAGCCCTCGGTTTTGGAGACCGATGCTCTACCA
>JACQXT010000078.1 GCA_016208665.1 Chitinivibrionia bacterium
ATGCCGGCATAAAAGGCAAGGTTCTCCTCGACCGACAGGTCCGGGTAGAGCGAAAACACCTGCGGCATGTACCCGAGGATCGGCTTGATGCGCTTGAACTCGCCGGCGACGTCGTGGCCGGCGATCGCGATGCGCCCCTGGTCGTACCTGAGGAGCCCGCACGCGGCTCGGAAGATCGTCGTCTTACCCGCCCCATCGGGCCCCGCCAGCGCGGTGATGGAGGCGCGCTCCGCCGTCATGCTGAAACTCTCGACCGCCCTGACGGCGCCGTACGACTTGGAAAGGGAATGTATCTCGACCGTGCTCATCGTACCGTCACCGAAACCGGCATGCCGACCTTGAAGATTCCTTCACCGTTGGGAATGGTAATTTTCACGGCATACACGAGATCGGCGCGGGCGTCTTTCGTTTGAACGTTTTTAGGAGTGAATTCCGCCTCGGGAGAGATCCAGCGTATCGTTCCCTCGACCGGTTGCCCGCGCCCGTCCTCGGGATCGACCGAGGCCCGCCCTCCGAGCGAAATCCTGGTCAGATCCGCAGGCGGGAGATACACTTTCACCCAGACCGTATCGAGGCGGGCGATCTTGACGAGCGGCTTGCCGACTCCCACCCATTCGCCCGCTTCGGCGTATTTCTCCGATACGATCCCCGAAACGGGAGCCGCGGGATAGCAATCGCGGAGCTGCTTCTCCAGAAGCGCCCGTTCCGACTCGATCCTGGCGAGTTCCGCCTTCGCGGATTCACAGGCGGAAACGGCCTGTTTCTTCGACAGCCCCGCCTGGCGGTACCGCGTCTCCGTCTGATCGAACAGTTGCCGGTTTACGGACCCCGATTCGATGAGTTTCGAAACCCGTTTGTATTCCTTCCCAGCGAGATCCAACTCCTGTGCGGACTGTTCGATGCGCAGCGATGCGCTCGTCACCTGTTGCTCCACTGCCCGTTTCGCGGCCTCTGCCTGCCGCAGCCGGAGGGCGGTCGCGAGCGTGTCGAGCGCGGCGAGCCTGTCTCCCGCGTTCACCGCGCGGCCCTCTTCGACGTACACGGTTTCGATTCTTCCCGCCGCCTCGGCGGACACGACCGTCTCGGTCGCCTCGATGAAGCCCGATCCGCCGGGTTGCGGATTCTCGCCGCTGCATGACTGCATCACGATGAGGCCGGCGAACGCCGCGAACAATGTTCGAAATTGCATGTTACAGTCCTCCGTAGATTCGTTCCGAACCGGTTGCGTACAGCAGTTCCGTTTCCGCGATATAATAACCGCTCTTCGATGCGAGGTACCGCAGCTCGACGGCGGCCAGCTCCGCTTCGAGCTCGAGAAGGCGGTTCACGCTCAGGGAGCCGGCTTTCTGCTTTTCCTTCGCCAGGCGGAATTTGTGCTTCGCGATCTCGTATTCTTCCCGTGCGATCCGGTGCGCTTCATGCGCGTGGCGCACCCCGCGCGCCGCCACGGCGGCCGCGAGCGCCAGGGATTCTTCCAACTCCTTCTTCATCATCTTCGCCGATTCGGCGGCGTGAATCGCGGCGTTGACGCCGCCGTCCACCTTGCCGCCGAGATTGAACTCCCAGGTAAGCCGCACACCGGCCGAGAAATAATCGTTCCATTCCTTGTTGAAGAGATCCTGGTTCGGCTTGCCGGCGGAATAACTCCCGAATCCGTTCAGGATGGGAGCGTACTGGGATCGTGCGAGCCGCACCTGGAGTTCCGCGGCGCGTATGCGGCTGTCGAGCATCATGACTTCCGGCCGCGCGATCCCGGCCGCCGCGAGCGAACGATCGGGTTCGTCCGGAGGAGGCGGCACCTGATCCACCGGCGTGAGCACGTCCTGGGGGTCCGTCCCGATGAGGCGCGCGAGCGCCGATGACGCGTTGTCGCGGGCGGTTTCCTTCTCGTCGCGGAGCCGCATCGCTTCGCGAACCGCGAGCCCGGCATCGAGCAGGTCGAGCGAATCGGCCATGCCGTTCTCAAACAGGTTCCGGACGTCCTGCTCGATGATGGCAACCCTCCGAAGGGATGCTTCCGCCGCCTGAACGATCAGTTGAGCGGTGAGGAGGCTCAGGTACGCCCTGCGCGTCAGGCAGGCGTTCTCCAAACGCTCGACCTCCAGATTGAAGTGCTGAGTCTCGATATTCCGAGAGCCGATGCGGGCAAGATTCGATACTCGCCCGCCCGTATAGAGGGGCATCGACAAGGTTACATCGGCTTGGTAATTACCATGCGATCCGATCTCGATTCCGGCCGGCGGGACGTTGATGGTCGGCAGCTCGTTCTTGTAGAAAGCGGTTGCGCCGAGCGAGAGCGTCGGAAAGTACCCGGCTCGCGACTCCGCGCGCCGGAAAACCGCCGACGACGAATCGTGCCGTGCGGACTTGACCGCTTTCGAATGCTCCTGCGCCATTCGTAACGCCGCCGGAAGCGTGAGCCGCACCTCGGCTGCGACCGAGAAGCGCACCTGCGCGCCCATCAATAAAATCAACACGGGTGTTGCAATCCGGGCGCCTCGGAGCGCCGGTTCGAGCGACAGTCCCATCCGGGGCCGTGGAATGAATAGCCTCATATCCTGACCTCCCTGTTCCGTTCCGGATCCGGCTGCGCCAGATGATACCGCCCGGAACATGCGCCTGTAAAGCTGCTTTGACGAGCGCCGTTGCGGATCCCGCCGGACATGCAATCGACAATTGACATTCGGCGATGCTCGTCACAGAATAGAGGGGGCAACACATCGGTTCGCTCCACACCGCCGGCAACAGGTTGTACCCCTCGCCACAAAAAACCGCAGGAGGTATTCATGAACCGCTTCATGTGCATGATCGCGATTCTCGCGGCATGTCTCGTTCTCAATGCCTGGGGCGAAGTCCCTCCCTACATCAGCTATCAGGGCGTGTTGACCGACGGGGCTGGCGCCGCCGTGGAAAACGGGATATACGTTATTTCATTCGCGCTTTATGAAACGCCGGCCGGCGGCGCGCCGCTATGGACCCAGGTCGAGCCCGCGACAGTCTCGGGCGGCATTTTCAACGTGACCTTGGGTCCGCTCGATCCGCCGTTCGACAACATCTATTATCTCGGCATTTCGGTCGACGGTGGTCCGGAACTCTCTCCGCGCCGGCCGCTTGCGTCCGCGCCGTACGCGCTCAACACGCGGACGGTGCAGGACAGCTCCATCGACGCCGGCAAGCTCGATGACGGCGCCGCGGTGAGGAGTTTGAACGGCCATACCGACCATATCAATCTCGTCGCCGGCAATAACATAGCGATCGATGCGCTGGGCAACGATTTTGTGATCGCCGCACCCGGAAGCGGCGGCGTCGGCGGCTCCGGCTCGGCCGGTCAAGTCGCCGTGTGGAGCGGCACTTCCACGCTGTGGGGTGAAAACGCTCTCTTTTGGGATAACAAGAATGGGCGCCTCGGCATCGGCACCCCGGATCCCGGAGCGAGTTTGAACGTTCAGTCGGAAGAGCTGTATGCCTCGTTTTTTTCGAGCGACAGCCTTGACGACAATACACAAGTCGTGAGGGCGGACTTCATCGGGTCGGGCCCCTATCATGCAACCGCCGTATACGGGCGATCCAACCCAGCCGTCGGATACGGCATCGGCGGATCGTTCGAGGGAGGCAGGAAGGGACTCTTTGCGTTCGGCAACGGAGGACCGGCTGATGACGGAGTTATTTACGGCTTGCACGCCGAAGCGACCGGCGCAGGCAGTGAAAGCCGGTATGCAGTGTTCGGTCAGGCACTCGGCCCCGAGGGCTTCGAACTTATCGGAGTACTGGGATTTGGATCAGGGGCGACGGCGGCCGCAAGCGCCGGCGTCGCCGGAATTGCCGATGCCGGTTCAAGCGTCCGCTTCGGCGTATACGGAAGAGCCGATGCCGGCGGCACGGATTTTTACGGCGTGTACGGCGATGCATCCCCATCGTCGAATTCCGCCGCGGTGTACGCCTCGGGCGATATCCTCTATTCGGGCAGCCTGATAGGTCCTCCATCGGATACTAGCGTAAAACGGAACGCGCAACCCCTCGACGGAGCGCTTTCAGGCGTGATGCGGCTCGAGCCGAAGAGTTTCGAATTCAAAACCGACGACCCGCAGTATGCCGGCCTCAACCTGTCTCCCGGCAATCACTTCGGGCTCATGGCCCAGGAGCTCGAGACCGTTTTCCCCGATCTGGTGGAAACGAGAACATTCCCCCGGCATCGCGTGGCGAACGATCGAGGAGCTCAAGGCCCGGGTTGCGGCATTGGAAGGCAGGTAGAACGTATTGACCTATCTATCCCATCTTGAATGCGGATACTGCGGGAAGACCTACGAGGCCGACGCTGTATGGAACCTCTGCACGCAGTGCCGGAAACCGCTCCTGGCGCGCTACGATTTGAAGGCGGCGCGAAAAGGCGTTGACCGGGAAGCGATCGCGCGGAGGGAACACACTCTCTGGAGATACGCGGAGCTCCTTCCAATCCGGGACGCCGCCAAACGTCTCTCTCTGGGCGAGGGATTCACGCCGCTCGTCCATGCTCGGCGCCTCGGGGCCGTCATGCGGCACGAGCATCTCTACATCAAAGACGAGGGACTGAATCCGACCGGTTCGTTCAAGGCCCGCGGCCTGGGCGTTGCCGTATCGCGCGCGCATGAGCTCGGGATAACGGAACTCTCCATTCCCTCCGCCGGAAACGCGGCCGGCGCGATGAGCGCCTACGCAGCCCTCGGCGGCATGAAGGCGCATGTGTTCATGCCGAGCGATGTGCCGCCGCCTTTCATCGCCGAGTGCCGCGCGGTGGGAGCCGAGGTCACCCTCGTCGACGGTCTCATCACCGACTGCGGCAAAGCCGCTGCGGAAGGCGTGCAACAATTCGGGCGGTTCGATTGTTCCACTCTCAAGGAGCCCTACCGCATCGAAGGCAAAAAAACGATGGGATACGAGCTGGCCGAGCAATTCGGCTGGGCGCTGCCCGACGTGATCGTCTATCCCACGGGCGGCGGCACCGGCCTCATCGGCATGTGGAAGGCGTTCGCCGAGATGGAAGCGCTCGGCTGGATCGATTCGAAGCGTCCGCGGATGGTATGCGTCCAACGCGAAGGGTGCGCGCCCATGGTCCGGGCGTTCGAGGAGAATGCGGAATTCGCGAGGCCGTGGGAGGACGCGAAGACCGTTGCGGTCGGGCTCCGCGTGCCGGCGGCCGTCGGCGATTTCCTCATACTGCGCGTTTTAAGGGAGAGCGGCGGAACCGCCGTTTCCTTACCGGACGAAGAAATGATCATAGGCTCCATGCTCATCGGCCGCACCGAGGGAATCTTCGTGTGCCCGGAAGGCGGCGCTACGCTCGCGGCGTTTCAACGCCTCAGGAAGCAAGGGTGGATCGGGGACGGCGAGCGCGTGGTTCTCTTGAACACGGGGAGCGGATACAAGTATTACCATCTATGGAAGGATCGATGAACGTCCGCCCGGCGCCCGCTTCGCGCCGCCGGGGCGGTCCGCGGCGGACGTCAGGTATGTTTCCGTTCGGACAACCGCCAGGTGAGCGCGGCGCTCAGGTGGGCGCCGAACAGAACGAACCGGCTGCTGATGTAGGTCCACATCAGGATGATCAGGATTGTCGTTAGCGATCCGTATATCAACTTGTAGTTCATGGCTCCGCCTTTGATCATCCATTTGAAAACCACGATCGCGCCGCGCCATGCAATCGTCGCGACGAGCGCTCCGACGACGCCCGCAGTCCAGGGAACGTGCGCATTGGGAACCCAGCGATACAAAGCGAGGAAGAGCACGAAGCTGTACACATAGGGAAACAGGTTCGACAGGTCGCCGTACGCCGTGTCGGAGATCGTTTCGCCCCGTCCGATCAGTATATCGAAGCTGCCGATGAGATTCAGTATCGTGGTGGAGAAAAACGAAAACAACACGATGGCCGCGAAGATGCTGATGATGATGATGGCCACCAGACGGCTCCGTATGGAGCTCCGGTGGGACGCCGTGGTGTGCCAAGCTTTGTTGATGCTCGTCACCAGGAGATGAAACACG
>JACQXT010000200.1 GCA_016208665.1 Chitinivibrionia bacterium
ACCGACGACTTGAGGTAGATCAGCAACTTGGGCGGCGGGAGCACCTCGCGGATGGTGCGGTAGAGGGTGAGATAGGTCTCGTACTCGCGGGGCGGGAAGTGGCCGCGTTCGGCGAGGTGCGCAGTACGGTTCTCAGCCAGCACCGGAAGCTGCTGGCGGGCGGCCTCATCGACAATTCCAGCCCGCTCCGGCGAAACGAGTATTCGGTGATCGTGGTGATCGACGGGACCAAGGAGTCCCGCCTCGCGGTCAAGGACGTGCTCGATCAGGGGCGGGTGGACCAGGTCATCAAGGAAACGGCGCTCTCGCAATTTCCCCGGGACCGCGATAAGGCGGATGTGGCCTACCAGCTCATCCGGATGTTCGTGCTGCCCAATCTGATCCTCGATGCCGAGGAAACGCAGAACAGGCGGGATGTCGCCGTAGAGAAGGTGCCGAAGTATTTCGAGATTTCGAAGAACCAGAAAAGCGTCGGCAAGTACGACAAGGTCACCGAGGATCAAGTCAAGATACTGGGGGCTCTGGAAGTCGCGCGCGCCAGCAGGCAAGCCCGCAACTCGCCGCTCATGGTCATTGGGCTCTATGCCGGGGAGACGCTGAGGCTCGTCCTGTTCGCGCTGCTCATGGGGGCATACCTGTTTTCGTACCGCCGGCCCATCTATGAGGACTTGCTCAAGCTGGCCGCGATCGTCGCGGTTATGCTCGTGTATCTCGTGCTCATGGCGGTAACCGTGCGGTTTTCCCTGAATCCGTATTTGATTCCCGTCGCGTTCGTTTCGCTGATGTTCGCCGCGCTGTTCAGCTACGGCCTGGGCCTGGTCGCAACGGTCATGGCTTGTATCCTGATTCCTCTGCTGACCGGCGTCCCGTACAACGTCGGTTTCGTCTCGCTGCTCGCGGGCGTGGCCGCGATCGTCGGGCTCAAACGCCTCCAGTCGCGGAGCCATTTCTACAAGATCTTTCTCCTCGTGTCGGTCGCCGTGATCGTCGGCATTCTCAGCGTCGAACTCGGGCGGGCCGAACGTTTCTCCGCGATCTACACGCACTGGTTCTGGGGAGTCCTGAACGCGCTCTTTTCCACGGCCGCCTTCATCTTCCTGCTGCCGGTGTTCGAGAACGCGCTGAACATCACCACCAGGTTCACCCTCCTGGAGCTCACCGATCTCAACAGGCCGATCCTGAAGCGCATGAACATGGAGGCGCACGGCACCTACCACCATTCCATGCTCATGGGGAACATGGTCGACAGCGTCGCGGCCCTCGTCGGCGCCGATCCATTGAAGGCGCGGGTCATGGCCTACTACCACGATATCGGAAAGATTCTCCAGCCCGAGTATTACTCGGAAAACCAGGAGCCGGGATTCAACAAACACGAGAAGCTGACGCCCAAGATGAGCAGCGTGATACTGCGAGCCCACGTCAAGGACGGCGTGGAACTCGCGCGGGAAGAGAAATTGCCGGACCTCGTGATCGACGCCATCCGGGAGCATCACGGCACGACGGTCATGGCGTTCTTCTACCAGAAGGCGCTGGAAACCGACTCCCATTCGACCGTCAGCAGGGACGATTTCCGGTATCCCGGTCCCCGTCCGCAGAGCAAGGAATCGGCGATTCTCATGCTCGCCGATTCGGTCGAAGCGGCGTGCCGCTCTCTCAAGACTCCCACGCCGGGCCACATCCGGAACATGGTCACGAAGCTGGTGGACGCCCGCGGGCACGAAGGGGAGCTCGACGACAGCTGGCTCACGATCAAGGATTTGACCGAGATAAAGAACCAGTTTATCTCGATACTGACCGGCATCTATCACAAAAGGATCGCCTATCCGGGACAGGAAGAGGAGACGGACTGGGGTGAAGCTGTCGTTAAGCCGATTAGATGAGTCGCGTCCGGAATGGATCGATGCGGGCGTCGAAGCCATGATGGCCGTGCTCGCCGGAACCTTCGATCGGACTGATGGGGCCATCGACATCATCGTTGTCGACGATTCGTATATCAGGGACATCAACCGGCGATTCAGGAATACGGACACGGCGACCGACGTCATCTCCTTCTCCTATGCGGACGGCGAAGCGATCGTCGAGGAGGAGGCCGATTCGGCGGGCGAGATATATATCTCATACGAAACCATAGAACGCGAGGCGAACGAACGGGGCGTGGATCGCGCGCATCTGTTTCTCCGCACGGCGGTCCATGGACTGATGCACATTCATGGATTCGACCACCTGAGCGACGAGGAGGCGGAGCGCATGGAAGCCGCGGAGCGGGCGGCCCTCGCCGCGGTGCTTTCCGAACGGCAGATCGAACCGCTGTTCGGTTGACCGGCGGCGGTTCATCCGCGCCGAGAACACATGAACGATCAATTCGACGGAGTGCTGTTGGTGTTTTCGATGCTGTATCTCGGGGCCGCCGCGGGAACGTATACGGCCCTGGAGATGCTGTCCTACGTGCATCCCGACACGAAGTCGGATGAAGCGTGGTGGAAGGACGCGTACGTACGGCGGCTCCTCGATCAACCGCTCCACACGGCGCTCTTTCTCTGGGTTGCGAGGGGGGTGGCGATCGTGCTCGTAGCCAGCGTTGCGGTGCATGTGTCGAACAGGTTCTCGTTCGGCGGCGCGACCGGCGCGCTCCGCGCCGCGGGAATCATCGCATTCGCGGTTTCGGCGGTTTACGCGCCCATCGCGGGCGCGACCGTCGCCGCGGTCAGGCTGCCGCAGCGGTTCGTCGCCCTGTCGAAATTCTTCATGCAGCCGCTCCTCCTGCTCCTGAAACCGCTTGTGTCCGTATCCGCAGGCGCGCTCCGGAAAGCGTCGCCGCACACGGTCGAAGCCTTGTCCTACCGCCTGCTGCCGCTCGAACAGAAGATCGCCCTGTTTTCCAACGAGAACGGTTCGCTCGAGGAGGACGAACAGAAGCTGGTGTCGAGCATTTTCGATTTCGGCGACACCGTCGTAAGGGAAGTGATGGTTCCCCGCATAGACATGATCGCCGTCAACATCTACACGAGCACGGCGGAAGCGCTGAGGATCGTCAACGAGGCCGGGCATTCGCGGATTCCCGTGTATGAAGAGACGATCGACAAGATCGTCGGCATCGTGTACACGAAAGATCTGCTCCGCAAGATCGTCGAAGGAGCCGATTTTACGCTGGCAAGCGTCACCCGCGACGTGCTGTTCGTTCCCGAGACGAAGAAGATCGACGACCTCCTGTCCGAGTTCAAGAAACAGAAGAAGCACATCGCCATCGCGGTCGACGAGTACGGCGGGACGGCGGGGCTCATCACGATGGAGGACGTGCTCGAGGAACTCGTCGGGGACATCCAAGACGAGTTCGACTCGGAGGAGGAGCTGATCGAGCGGCTGGATGCGGACAGCGCGCTGTGCAACGCGAAGGTGAATCTCGACGACTTGAAGGAGGTGCTGGGGATCGAGCTGCCGGGCGACGAGGTCGACAGCCTCGGCGGCTTTCTCTACGAGACCATCGGCCATGTGCCGCGCGTGGGAGACATCGTGCGCCGGGGCGCAATCAGCTATCAGATCACATCGGTCGCGCGGCAGCGGATCGACAAAGTGCTGATACAGGGGTTGCGATCCGTCGCCGGGCAATCCGGCGGCTCGAACGGCTGAGAGAGCGGAGCGGAAGGCCCGCGAGCGGCATCGGCTCCCTCCGCGGAGCCCATTCATTAACGAGGTGAATCGTGCTGAGATTCTTGCGAAAGCATTTCATAACGGGGCTGGTGTTTCTCGCCCCGGTCGTCATCACCGCCTACATCATTTGGAAAATCTTCATATCGGTGGACAACCTCATAGAGCCGCTGAGGACCAGGTATCCGATCATCGATATCCCGGGCCTCGGAGTGATCGCGGTATTCATCATCATCGTCCTGGCCGGATTCCTGGCCGGGAACCTCATCGGACGGCGGCTGATTTCCCTCGTCGAACGCAATATGAATCATATTCCTCTTGTCCGCGGGATATACACGGCGGTCAAGGAGATTGGACAAGTGTTTCTCACCGACAAGAGAACGGTGTTCAGACGCGTTGTCCTCGTCAAGTTCCCCAATTCCTACACGTACGCGATCGCTTTCGTCACCAACGAAGGTCAAACGTACTTCAACGACGTGACCAAGGAAGAACTCGTGAGCGTGTTTCTGCCCACGACGCCGAATCCCACGTCCGGCTTCATGCTGCTTCTCTCCAAGAAGGATATCACGCCCGTGACCATCAGCGTCGAGGAAGGATTGAAGATGGTGATCTCCGGAGGAGCGGTATCGCCTTCGTCGTTTTCGATCGATAAATCCTGATCCCGGTTCCGCCGCATTCAAATCGTTCTTGCCAATCGCCCGAGTGTTCTCTACGCTTCCGTTGCCGCAGAGTATGGAATACGCGCGGGAAAACCCCGGATACCGGCCAACCTCAGGGAGCGTCATGGACAAGGTGGAGCGGGAAGACGTCAAACGAGCGGGCGAGCTCTTGGATTCCGGCCGACCGGAGGATCTCGCGGCCTTCCTCCAAACGCTCCATCCAGCCGATATCGCGGATATTCTCCGGCGGATCGAGGACGAGCATAAAGTCAAGCTTCTCAAATTCATGAACAGAGACCTGGCGGCGGACGTTCTCACCGAGGTCGACGAGCGGTCGGGGCAGAACCTGCTCAGGCTTCTCACCGACCATGAAGTGGCGTCGCTGCTGGAGAAGATGAAGTCCGACGACGCCGCCGATCTCATCTCCCGCCTCTCTCCCGAGAAAACGGAACGCATCAAGTCCCTCCTGCCCTCCGACGACAGGGCGCGTATCCACGGCCTGCTCGGATTCGACGAAGACAGCGCAGGCGGCATCATGGAATCGGAGACGCCGGCCGTTTCCGAGCACGCCTCAGTCCAGGACGCCATTCACCTCGTCAGGAGCCAGGCGGACGAGATAGAGAACGCACAGAAGGTATACGTCGTCGGCGACGACGGCACGCTTCGGGGAGCGATACGGATTCTCAACCTGCTGCTGCACGACCCGAGCGAGCCGGTGACGGCCGTGATGGAGGCCAACATCGTCAGCGTGCCGGTCACCATGGACCAGGAGGAAGTGGCGAATCTCTTCAGCCGGTACGACGAATTCACGCTGCCCGTGGTGGATGCGCGCAACAGGCTGATCGGCCGCATCATGGTCGACGCGGGGGCATGCTCGGCGAAGTGCTGAACGCGGTCTTGATATCCCGCTACGAGGTGCCCATACGCACCATCGTGGTCCTGGTGTTTTTCATACCCCTCTTGATGGGAACCGCCGGGAATATGGGCACGCAGGCAGCCGTCGTGGTCGTGCGGGAACTCGCCCTCGGGGAGATCGATATCCATCATACGTGGCGGAGGATTTTCAGGGAAATGCAGGTTGCGCTGATCAACGGCGTGGTGCTCGGCGTACTGCTGTTTCTGTTCATCTTCCTCTGGCAGCGGGATATCGGCCTCGGCATGCTGCTCTGCGCGTCGCTGATGAGCGTTGTCTTGTTCGCAGCGTTCATGGGTTCGTCGGTTCCTCTCGTCCTGCATCGCCTGAAAGTGGATCCGGCGATCGCCACCGGCCCCTTCGTCTCGGTTTCCAACGACATCATCGGGCTCGCGATTTACCTGACCTATGCAACGGTCTATCTTTCCATGATCCGGTGATGCCGGCAAGGTTGACTCGATGCCATGCTGAAAAAAGACGAAGGAGCGGTGCTCAGGAGCGGGAAGAGCGGAACCAGCAGCAGGATCGTCACGCTCCTGGGCAGGCGGAGCGGCAAGATCCGGCTGCTCGCCAAAGGTGCGGCCAAGAAGGACAGCCCGTTCCGCGGCGCGCTCGAGCCGGGAGCGGTTATCGAGGCCGTGTACTACTACAAGGACGGACGGGACGTTTACTTCCTGAAAGAAGCATCGCTTCTCGCGCCCGCCACCGCGGGCTCCGGAACGCTTCAGTCCGCCGCATCTTTGCTCGCGGCCTTGGAACTCGTTGATCAGATAACGTACGCCGGCAATCCGGAACCGAAGGTGTCCGAGCTCATCGAATCGTACCTCGAGATCGGGGAATCCGCCGATTCGCTGCTGCTCTTCCTCGCATTCGAGACGAAATTGCTGGATGCTCTGGGCGCGCTTCCCGAGTTCGGAACATGCTCGGCATGCGGCCGAGAAGCGTGGGGAGGACGCTACGATCCGGTGAACGGGATCTCATTCTGCGCGAGCGAGCGGTCCGCGCCCGCCGAAACGATTCCCTTGAGCGAGCCGGTAGGCCGGCTGCTGCGGGATGCGGCGGCGCGCACGTTCTCGGAATTCGCGCGCCTCTCCGCGGAGGAAGGCGCGAGAAAAACATTTGGGCTGCTGCTCCATTGGACGTATACTTACCACGTTCAGGGGTACCGTCTCCCCAACGCGCTGAAATTATTGAAATGAACCGTGTGTCCGGGCGCCGCCCGCGCGCCTCGGGCCGCGACGCGCCCCGCGAGGCACACGGGAGAAACTGAGGAGGAACCGGAGAAATCATGCCGCAGAAACGCTCCCCATTGAGCTATCAGAACATCATCACCACCCTCCAGGACTTCTGGATCAAGAAGGGATGCCTCCTCGTCCAGCCGTACAACTCCGAGGTGGGAGCGGGAACGCTGAACCCCGCGACCTTCCTGCGCGTGCTCGGCCCCGAGCCGTGGAACGTCGCCTACGTGGAGCCGTCCAAACGCCCCAAAGACGGGCGGTACGGCGAGAACCCCAACCGCGTGCAGCAGTTTCTCCAGTTTCAGGTGATTCTCAAGCCGCCGCCGGACGACGTCCTCTCCCTCTACATCGAGAGCCTGAAGCGCCTGGGCATCGATCCGGACGCGCACGACATACGGCTCGTCGAGGACGATTGGGAAGCGCCGACGCTCGGGGCGGCGGGCCTCGGTTGGGAGGTGTGGCTGGACGGCATGGAAATCACGCAGTTCACGTATTTCCAGCAGGCCGGATCCCTCGAGCTCGATCCCATATCCGCCGAGATCACCTACGGCCTTCTGCGGATCGGCATGTACCTGCAGAAGAAGGATTCCGTCATGGACCTGGAATGGGGGAGCGGAATACCGTGGAGAGAGATCAATCTTCTCGCCGAGAAAGAATTCTCGGCGTTCCACTTCGAATACGCGAACACGGCGCTGTACTTCGAACTCTTCGGCAAGTTCGAAGCGGAGGCCCGCGCCATGCTGGACGCCGCCCTCGTGCTGCCCGCCTACGACTACGTGGTGAAGCTCTCGCACATCTTCAACATCCTGGACGCGCGGGGCGCGGTCAGCGTCACGGAGCGCACCGGCTACCTCGCAAGAATCAGGACCATCGCGCGGAAAATAGCGCTGCTCTACCTCGAGAAACGGGAAGCGCTCGGATTTCCCCTGCTGGGAAGCGGGAGGACGTCATGAGCGATTTTCTCCTGGAAATCGGGTGCGAGAATCTGCCCGCCTCGTACGTGCCGCCGGCAATCGAGCAGCTCGCGGCCGACGCCGGCGCGTTGTGCGGCGAGGCCCGGCTCCGCCACAAAGGCGTGTATACGACCGGCACGCCGCGAAGAATCGTGCTCGTCATACGGAACCTCGCGGACGTTCAGGATGCGAAGACGGAAACGGTCACGGGCCCGCCGGTCTCGAAGTCGTACGACGCCGCCGGAGCGCCGACGCAAGCCGCGCTCGGATTCGCCCGGTCGCAGGGGGTCGCCCTCTCGAAGCTCAAGCCGGTCGCGACGCCGAAAGGAGACTATCTCGGATTCACCCGGGTGCTGAAACGGCGAACCGCCTCTTCGCTCCTCAAGGAGCGCCTGCCGTCGCTCATAGCGGGCTTGCGATTCCCGAAATCGATGCGGTGGGAACGCGGGGGAGCGAGATTCGCCCGCCCCGTGCGCTGGATCGTCTGCATGCACGGTAAAAAGGCCGTGCGCTTTGCGTTCGCGGGCGTTTCAAGCGGCAACGCGACCCATACGGTGCCGTGGCTGGCGAAGAAGGGCATACGTCTGGAAAGCGCCGAATCCTATTTCGACATCATGCAGCGCCACGGCGTGATCGTACACCATGAAGAGCGCAAGAGCACGCTCCGGAAGCTCGCGAGCGGAGCGGCTTCCGAGGCCGGATTGAACCTGATCGACGATCCCGCCCTCCTCGATGAATTGACGTTCATGCTCGAAGAGCCCGGCGTATTCATCGGGGAATTCTCGGAGAAATACCTGGCGCTCCCTCCCGAAGTGATCGTCACGGCCATGAAGGCGCACCAGCGGTATTTTGCGATGCGCGGCGGCGTGAACACGGCCGGCGATCTCGTGCCGCGGTTCCTCTCGTTTTTCGACGGGAAAAAAATCGATCCGGCCGACATACGGCGGGGCAACGAGAAGGTGCTGAGGGCGCGCCTCGAAGACGCGCTCTTCTACTGGCAGGAGGATCTGAAACGGGGAATACACGGCCTGGCCGGGAAACTCGATTCGATCGTATTCATCGAGGGATTGGGAAGCATCAAGGACAAGACCGGACGCGTGAAACGTCTCATGACGTTTATCGACGGATACCGGGGCGCGCCTCGGCTTTCCGCCGCGACGATCGAGAAAGTCGCGCTCCTCGCAAAAGCGGATCTCGCAAGCGAGATGGTCAAGGACGGGAAGGAATTCACGCTCTTGGAAGGCCTCATCGGCAGCCACTATGCCTCCGCCGCCGGCGAGGATCGAGAGGTGGTCGATGCGGTCAGGGAACAGTACGCGCCCCGCGCACTTTCCGATCCATTGCCGGAGAGCCGCGCGGGCACGTGCGCGAGCATGGCCGACAGGGCCGACTCGATATGCGGATGCTTTCTGGCGGGACTGATCCCGACGGGATCGCAGGATCCATACGCCCTTCGCAGGCAGGCGATAGGGCTCATCAGGTTGCTCGAGCGCTTTCCGCTCGTGCCGATCGACAAGCTGCTCGAAGCTTCCATATCCTGCTACAAGTCGGACGGACTGCCTGCCGCCGGGGACTTCGAAGGCGTGCTCCTGAAGCTCGAGGAATTCTTCAAGGGCCGTCTCGAGGGTTTCATACGGGAGCGCGGGGCTGCCTACGACGTGGTCAACGCGGTCATCCAGGTATCCTGGGCGGAGCCCTCGATCTGCATCGAGCGGTGTCTGGAAATCCAGAAGCGGAGAAAGAGCAAGCCGTTCGAGCTGCTCATCACCGGAGTGAAGAGGGTCGGCAATATTCTCCCCAAGGATAGGAGGCTCTGCGGGCTTCCCTGGGACCGGCTGGATGCGGCGTTCGAAGGCCGGGAGTCTGTACCGGAAGGAATGGCCTTCTCTCCGGATTTATTCGAGGCGGAAGTCGAGCACCGGCTCCTCCGGGAGGCCAAAGCAAAGCTTCCCGAGCTACGCCGATTCGAGCAATCCCTTGATTTTAATGGTGTTCTCAATGTTCTTTCCTCCCTCGGCCCGGTTATCGACGGCTATTTCGACACCGTTCTCGTCAATTGCGACCGGGAAGCGGTGCGAGAAAACCGGATCAACTTTCTTGCCGGTTTGTTTGCCCTGTTTTCGAGATATGCAGATTTTTCTCTGATAGTAGAAGAGGGCTAGAACACCCACCCCATAAACTCCTGCGAGATACGTGGTTGCTCATTTTTCTCCGGTTGACAAAAGAGCCTGGAATATGGTATCCTTATCTTCGACTAGGGGCAAAGGGTAGTGATTTGCATGCCGTATCGCAAATCCACGTGTCTTGTTTCTGGACGCACACGCAGGTGTGCATACTAAGCCGACCACCGTTGGTGCTGAACTTTACTCGACCTAATTGTTTAGTCAACGGTTACTGATGGCTCGATCCTGGAACGCAACAGCACGAAGGAGGTGAGTGATCGGCGTTTCAGACAAGAACAGCTTTCTTTGCCTCTGTCCCCTGCCCTTTTCGTTCAAGGGGCAACTAAATTTGGTTTTCGCGTATTCACTTTTCCTTCTCAGCAACGATGGGGGGAATACGATGAAAAAAGCTTTAATCGTTTCTTTTTGTCTGCTGTTCGTGCTGGCATCAATAGCAATGGCTCGTCCGGCGACAAAGGGAACCTCGCTTGCCGACTACAACATCGACATCTACAACAACCAGGCGAACAAGCTGCCTGGCGACTTGTTCTCGGCCGCGCAAGCTGATACGTACTGGCTGGCAGCCTACGAGTTCGAGGGCACGGGCGGCGGATGCTCGGCCCTGGGTTGGTCCAGCAAAGATCTCACCGCCCAACCGGGCATCATGTTCCACGTCGACACCTATCGCGTGCCCGCCTTCAGCGGCGGCATGTCGAGTGCGGGCGGCACCAAGGCGATGTTTTGCTGCGCACGGCCGAGCACGTTCGAGCCGTGGTGCAGCTATGTGGCGCTTCCTGGATACGGCAACGCCTGGAACCAGACGTTGACCTCCAGGGTATGGACCGTTACCGCTCCGGTTACAGTGGACTACAAGGCCACGTACGATTCGGAGCCCGGGTATGACTACACGTACTTCCAGTATTGGGATGGAACCGCGTGGGCGGACCTGGAGACATAC
>JACQXT010000079.1:0-2492 GCA_016208665.1 Chitinivibrionia bacterium
GTATCAGGCGGCGTTCATGGCGCCGGCCGGAATCCTCGCGGTCCAGCACCGGCGGACGCTTGGAGCCTACTTCGAAGCGATCGGGGTCTCCGGCTCCCTCCTCATCGGAGCATTGAGTGCAGGCGAGAAGCGCATGGTTCATCGGGCGATCGCCGATGGATCCGCCCAGGTGGTTATTGGCACGCATGCCCTGATCCAGGATCAAGTGGCGTTCAAGAACTTGGGGCTGGCGATCATAGACGAACAGCACCGGTTCGGCGTGCGGCAGAGGGCCGCCTTGTTGAGCCACGGCATTCCCCCTCACTTGCTGGTTATGACGGCGACGCCCATTCCGAGAACGCTGGCACTGACGGCATATGCCGATCTCGATCTCTCCATTATCGATGAAATGCCGCCGGGAAGGGCTCCGGTCGTCACTAGAATCGTAGGAGACGAGAAGCGTGAGGACATGTTTTCGTTCATAAAGAATGAGCTCGGCAAGGGTTCGAGGGCCTACTTCCTCTACCCTGTCATCGAAGAAACGGAAACACACGATCTGCAGGCCGCAACATCGGCGCACCGCGAATTATCCGAAGGCTATTTTGCCGGGCACGGGGTAGGCCTCCTGCACGGCAAGATGACGTACGCCGAGAAAACACGGACCATGGACGATTTTGCCTCGGGACGGACGCAGGTCCTCGTCAGTACGACCGTTATCGAGGTGGGTGTGCACGTTCCCGAGGCGGCTATCATGGTGGTGACTCACCCGGAGCGGTTCGGTCTGTCGCAGCTTCACCAACTGCGGGGCCGTGTCGGCAGAGGCGGCAAGGAAGGGTACTGTTTCCTTCTCCTGGATGATAGGGGATCCTCCCTTGCCCGCCAGCGGCTGCGCCTTCTTACGAGGGTTTCGGACGGATTCAAGATCGCTGAAGAGGACCTGAAGATCAGAGGCCCAGGAGAGTTCTTCGGAACCCGGCAGCATGGCGTTCCTGGTTTTAAATTGGCTAATCCAATATCGGATCGTAAGTTAGTTGAAACCTCGAGCGATTGTGTTAAAAACATGCTCGCCGAGGATCCTCGCCTTGAAGGGCGCGACGTCCGGCAATCCAGGCACTACCTTTCAATGTATACATCGATCGATATCGGCTTGGCTTCGGCGGGGTGATATTTCCCCTCGGCTTGGGACCTTATTCATGGGACGGATGTCAAGCTCCGTCATGTTCCCGGCGAACCCGGCCTTGTCTGCATTGGCTTGATAGTTGCATAAACCTGGTGAGATTGCAGGAAGATACCTCGTCTCCCTGCGTTTCCGAGCCGGAATGTTTGCATATTGCGACTCGGCTCGACGGCGATGATATGCGCGTCCGGACGATTGCGTTCCGGGCGGAACACTACTTCTCAAGGAGCAGGAAGGCCCTCCATGATCATTCAATGCCAGGGTTGCGCAGCGAAATACTTTCTTGCAAGCGATAAGGTTCCGCGCAAGCCCGCAAAAGTGCGCTGCCCGAAGTGCAAAGCGGTGTTCAGGCTTCAACCGCCTGCTGCGGTGAACGAGAATCTCGTTGCCACGGCCGGAGAACAGGTGATATCTTCCAGTACTCGTTTTTCCGATTCCGAGTCGCCGCACGCCGCGAAGGCCGCCGGTGTTTCAGTCCAGGAGAAGGCGATTTCCGGAGCAAAGCTCAGGTCTTCGAAAGAGCGAAAGGAAGACAGGGCTAAGCGGCTGGCCAGGGTGCTGGTTTCCGACATTCTCTGGTACAACAAGGAAAAAAGGGATCAGGCCCTCGTCGACGGCAACTTGATGACCGTCATGGGCGAGGAAATAAAGAAGTCCTGGGAGTTGTACAAAGAAAAGATCGGCCCCGAGATGGCCAATTCCACGGGGTATTTCAAAGAGGCGCTCAACGAAATTCTAGCCGATGGCCAGAAAATATTCTGAATCCACACCGTCAGCGCACGCGAGCGAGCAGATCGGCAAGAAGCGACCGAAAGTATTCGTCGTTGCGAGCGATAAGCAATTTCTCGACGCGGTGCTCGCCGAATGCGCCGAAGTTCCATTCGATTATACGCACATCCGAAGCATTCAACATCTCATGGATGAGTTATCCGGTCTCGAGAAGTTGAATCTCGCATTTGTGCTGATCGTCGAGCGAAGCGGCGACGACGTCGACGCGCCGCTGCTCCGCGACTGCAAGCTCAATTTCCCTCAGATCTTCTTTGTCGTGCTCCTCGAACAGTGCGAGCAGAGGACCCTCCTTCGGTTGCAATCGCTCGGCGTGCAGAACATATTGCTGCCGCCGTTCTCGACCGTCAATCTCTCCAACGAGATGGCGACCATGCTTCCCAATGTCCCGCAATTCAAGCGGCATCCGGAACTTCTAAAGCGGGGCCAGATGCGGCTGGATTTCGTGCTCCCCAGCGATCTATCCTACGTAGTCGGCATGAACTACTTTATCTCGTTGTTGCTGAAGGAGTTCGGGTTTCCCGCGGTGGACAGCAGGATCAATACACCG
>JACQXT010000079.1:2503-5537 GCA_016208665.1 Chitinivibrionia bacterium
TCAGCCATTCGAGATACAAAGTCAGAGTCCGCGACCAGGGAGAGGGATTCGATTTCTCCCTCGTGCAAAATCCGACGGAGCGCGACAACCTTCTCCGATCTTCCGGGAGAGGCATTTACCTCATGAAAAGCGTCATGGACACAGTCGAGTTCAAGGATGGAGGAAGGGTGGTTGAAATGGAAAAGAGGAACGTCAACGCCAATTCCGATTAGTCATCCTGCCATTTTTCCTTCGCGAGTTTCCCGAGAATATCGTCTATCTGATTCCAGATCCTGGCATTCTGGTCCGGTTCGAACAGGGCTTTCTTGACGCGGCCGTACTGATCCCGCTTCACGTAGCGAATCGCCTTCAGCGTTTCCATGGAAACAAGAATGTCCTTGCACACCTTGACTTCGAGGGGTTTGCCGTCGAGGTTGGTGTTGGGGTTGTTGTCGGGATGCATTCCAAGACCCCAACCATGGGTCATCATGCTGCATATGAGCGCCTTGAACGTATTCTGTCCCTGGACCGTATCGAGATCCAGCGGCCCCTTGATCTTTCCCGAAACGCCTTCGACGACCGGTATGAGCTTGTTCATCACTTCCGGGCTTAATTCTATATTGAGCAGCCGCGCGAACATTTCGTTGAGCATTTTCTCGATGATTTTCATGTCATGTTCCTTTTCCAATGGCTGATTTATATCCGGAGCAGCTTCTTCCTTTCGAGCAGCACACCGAGCAGAGCAAGAAACAGGCCGACGCACAGGAGGATAAGTACTTTGCCGATAAATACGTTGAGCACCGTCCCGGTCAAGGCCAAGCCGAGAAAAGATGTTTTTGTTAACACTTCGCGGGCGGAGAAAACCCTACCTCTGAAATTTTCCGGTATGTGTTTTTGAAGCAGCGTTTCCGAAAATATGATAACGGGGGAAGCGGCCGCGCCGAGGGCCGCCGTCCAGATGCTCAGGGTGATGAGACCGTCCGATCGTGCGATGCCGACAAGGGACATGCCGATGACGATCGTTGCGATCGACACGATGTGGTGGCTCGAGAGTTCTCCTTTGTATGCGCCCGCGGCGAGCGATCCGATCAGGAGTCCCACCGTGCCGGTTACCGCCGCGGCGCTGAGATACATGGTGTTTCCGGGCGGCGATAGATCTTGAATGTGAGCGATGGCGATCACATAGAGCAGGCCTCCCAGGCCGAACAGCGCCGTCTGCGTGACGAGGCTGACGGCGACGACCCTGTTGCGGCGAATGAGCACCGTGCCCTCCTTAATGGATGCTCCGATGTTTGTGATGAGCGTCCGGGGGGCTCCCCATGCGGCGCGCGCAGAAGGCGGCGCGGACGCGTCTGCGCGGCGCGACCGCGGCAGCACGATGAGCGGGAGGAGCAGTACGGCGGAGATCAGGTAGCTCGCTGCGTCGGCGTAGAAGCTCATCTGCCACGAGCGATAGTCGAACAGCCAACCCCCGAGCAGGAATCCGATGATGGTGCCGACGATACCGATGCCCCAGAGCATTGCGTTGAATGCAACAAGCCGGGATTCGGATACCAGCTCGGGAATGATGGATGATTTAGCCGGCGAGAAGAACAGATTAGCCAGCGTCAGCAGGGCCACGGGAATAAAAAAAGCGTACAGGCTCTCGAAGTGCAGGAACAGGGATGGAAGAAAGAGCACCAGTGCGCCGCGGAAGAAGTCGGCGGCCACGAGCACCGCGCCCTTGTGCCACCGATCGATCAACGAGCCGAAGAGCGGGGCGAAAAGCAGCACCGGGCCGTGCGTGAACACCGCGAGCAGCAGGAGATGGAGACTCGATCCGGGTTCGACTTTGCCGACCATACCCACGACCGAGAACTGATGCAGTCGGTCTCCCAGGATGGAAATGAATTGCGCGATCGAGAAGGAAACGAGACAGAAAAGGATGAAGCGAGATCGTTTCGCTGATTCGTCTACGCCCACTGGGGAGTTCTTTCCCGTTCGAATGACGGCTTCGGCTCCGTGCGCCGCGAGGCGATTGTGTCGAGATAGAGCCGTTCGAGCGCGCCCGCGACCTGGTCCCAGGCATACCGGCGGACGAATTGCAGCCCGTTATCGGCGAGCCGCGACCGGAGCTGGCCGTCGTCCGCAATTTTCCGCAGCGCCGCGCACAGGGCGCCGGGGTCGCGCGGCGGCACGACCAACGCGTTCCATCCGTCCTTGAGGAGCGTCAGGTATCCCGGTATGGACGTGCTGACCACGGGGACTCCGGTCGCCATCGCTTCCAGCAGCACGATGCCGAAACTCTCCTGGCCCGTCGCCGGCGAACAGAACACGTCGCACGATGCATAGTGGCGAACGAGCGATTCCCGCGAAACCATGCCGGCAAATACAACTTCAAGATTCCGGCCGGGGCGGGGGAGAAGCAGCCTCCTCGCGCCGTCGTCTCCGACGATGAGCAGCCGTATGCGCTTGGAACTCGACTCGGCCATCAGGGACGCGGCCCGTATCAAGTACTTGAGGCCCTTGCGGGCATCGAGCCTCCCCACGAAGAGTATGGTGAAGACGCCGTCCCGGTACCGGGGAATGGCCTCCGCGGACGTCGTGAACCTGCCGAGATCGATGCCGTTCGGTATGATCGCATATGAGCCGGGAAAGTATTTATGAACAAGATTCATGGCGGGCTGCGATACGGCGATGCGCGCGTCGAGCCGATCCGCATAGGGTGCGAGCCTCGAATGCAGCAGCCGGTAGGCGTAGTTCGAATCGGCGGCCGCATGAAAGGTGCCGACCACCTTCGACCTCGGCGGCAGGGTGCGGAGGGAGAGGAGAGGGAGCGTCGGAACGAGCGGGCAGTGCGTGTGCACGATATCGGGGCCGAAAGAGTTCAGGATCCTTCGCAGCTTCGCTCCGAGGCCGGTCCCCACGGTCATGTTCACCAGCGCTCCGTTCATAGGAACGAGGATGTTTCTCCCTATTCTGGCGACGCCGGGCTCGGCGGCGGTTTCCTTGCCGAACCTGGTGGTTACAATGAGCACCTCGTGGCCTCGCTTGCGCAGCTCGGCGGCCGAATGAT
>JACQXT010000079.1:5610-8324 GCA_016208665.1 Chitinivibrionia bacterium
TCATTCCGGCTCGGATACTGCGGAATATACACCATTGCTCGGGCTCGGCCAAAACGCATTTTTCGACGTTTTTTACGAGTGTTCTCGTGAGCGCGATTTCCTCCTGCGCATCCGCGGGAGGAAGGAACGGCGGCTGGATCGTGACCTCGAAGCGGCCCTTCGGGCGTCTGCGGCAGTACGCGAAAGCGACCGGGGACCGCATTGCGCGCGCGATGCGCGCGGGCCCGCGGGGAAACATCGCCGCCTCGCCGAGAAAATCCGCCTCCACACCTCCTGCGAACAGGTCTCCGTCGACGTGAAGCACGAGTATGCGATTCGAAGCGAGATCCCGGTACAGGGTTCGGTATCCGCTTCCGGGAGAGACGACACGAATGCCGAATCGGCGCTTCCATTCCTTAACCTGGTTCGACCATGCATCAGTGAGCTGTCGGCCCGCCACGGTTGTAATCGGATACCCGCGAGCGGAGAGCGCGATGCCGGAGAGTTCCCAATTGCCGAGATGGCACGTGGCGAGAATCAATCCCGTGCCGCGCTCGCGCGCGGCATCGAGGTGATGCAAACCGTCGAACGCAATCCCGCCGCCGACGGCGCCGGCCGGCTCTGAAATCGCTTTGAGCATGTCGAGGATATTCAATGCGGGGTTCTGGAACGCTCTCCTGGCGGTGACGCGCCGTGCGCCGGTCCGTTCGACATAGGAAATGTTGCGGCGGTAGTTGCGCCGTTTCTCGGCGGCCAGGATGCAGTGAATCGATCCTCCGGCCATTCCCAGCCCGTGCAGAATCGCGCTTGGCACGGCCGCGAGCAGCCCTGTCGAGACGCGAAAGGACCATGGTACTCCGTCGGTTTTTATGCGCGCGGCCGTCATGCCAGCATCATATATGCTTTCTCGGTACAATTGCAAGGCGAGGAGCAGATTGCATCGGCGCGCCTCCGACGCCGTTCCAAGGAGCACGCCGGCGCGTATAATTATTTATTAAATAAACAGATAGCATGTTAGTCGAGAGGACGGCGTTGGCATGCTCCTTGCGCCGAACGTCTTTGCCGGGGTAGCCGCTGGAGATTCTTCGAGTTTCCCACCCCTGGCCGAAGCAAAGAAAATCGTTGTTCCGCCGCCAAGAGCGACGGTAACCGAGGCGAGCTACCCCGGTACAATGAACCGTTCGAAGGGAAGGGCTATGGTTGTATTTAATTATTCCGGCGGAGAGATAAACACGAAGATCGTCTACTACGGCCCCGGGTTGAGCGGAAAGACGACCAACCTCGAGCATATCTACTCGAAAATGCCCGTTCAAGTGAAGGGCAAGATGATCTCCATGAAGACACGGACGGATCGAACGCTGTTCTTCGATTTTCTCCCTCTGGACCTGGGCGACATCAGCGGATTCAAAGTGCGTTTCCTCCTGTACACCGTGCCCGGGCAAGTCTATTACAATGCCACGCGCAAGCTCGTTCTCAAAGGGGCCGACGCGGTCATTTTCGTCGCCGATTCGGGAAAGGACAAGCTGCGGGAAAACGTGGAAAGCCTCAGGAATCTCGAGATGAATCTGAACGAACACGATCTGAGTCTCGATACGATCCCGTGGGTCATTCAATACAACAAGCGGGATCTCCCGGATGCGGTCCCCGTTGCCGAACTCGAAGAGGCTCTCAATGTGATCAAGGTTCCCAGCTTCGAGGCGGTCGCCGCCGATGGAAGGGGCGTGTATGAAACCTTTCAGGCGGTCTCGAGCATGCTGTATCGCAGGGTGAAGCAGAGATTGGACGCCGAGGACGATGTCGAAGTCGGAGCTCCGGCGGCGAAGCAGGATGCGCAGGCCGGACCGGATGAACGCTCGGGCCCGTCCCGCGACGTCGCCGACGTCGTCGATACGGCGCTCCGGGAAATCACCGGCTCCGGGTGCCGGCAGCAGCCGGGCGCGTGCGCGAGTGCGGCTGCTGCGACGCGTGCGGCGACGGCGTCTACCGCTCCGCCCGGGAGCGAGGAGTTCAAGTTCGCCTCCCTGCAGGAACATGAGATCGATGAGCGGGTCGGGAGAATCGTTGACTTGCCGGATGAGCGGCCTGCAACCGAGCGCCGCGAGGCGCGCCACGATTTTCTAACCGATCCGTGCAAGACCGGCGAACCTGCCGCCGATACGCAACCCGAGGCGTCTCCGGAAAGCCGGAGCACCGAGGACGCGAAGCCGGCATGGCAGGCCGCGGACGAACTGCTCGTGCGGGTGCCGGTTTTGATCACGCGGTCGCAAGTTCAGAAGAACGTCCCGCTCAAACTCGTGCTCGACATACAAGTGCTGGACGAATGAACCCTCCCGGCGTTCCTCCGCTCGCTAATAATTCTTGACACGGATTTTTCTCTTGTACTAGCTTCCTCTTCCAGAGGCGTGAGTGGTTCTGTTGCATGCCCAGCAGCCGGAGCATCGATTGATTTTCCGCGGAAGATCCGGGAAGGAGCAGAGAACAGTGCAAGAACGTTCCGATTGGAAGAAAGAACAGAAGCATATCGCGCGGCTGAGGAAACGAATCGCGGACAATCCGCACGACCACTTCGCGCTGTATGAGCTGGTGCAGTCCCTCTGGACGAACAACCAGCACCAAGAAGCCCTCGAGCTCTGCAAGAAGCTCGTCCACCTCGACGACATTTCGCCTTCCATTCTCGAAGCCGCGGCAAAATTCTTTTTCGAAAACGCAATTCTCGAGGAAGCTCTCTTCTGCTA
>JACQXT010000079.1:8360-13524 GCA_016208665.1 Chitinivibrionia bacterium
GGGCGATGCCTCATTATTTTCTCGGAAGGATTCTCGACCGGATCGGACGTTTCGAGGAGTCGGTGGAGGAACATCGCAAGGCCATCGAGTTGGAGCCGGACAACGCGGAATGCTATTACCGGTATGGCGTCACCCTAGCTCGGAACGAGCGCATGGAGGAAGCGGAACAGTACTACAAGAAAGCGATTTCTCTCGATCGCAGCCACGCGAAGGCGTACACCAACCTCGGCGTGCTTCTCGATATGAAGGGCGACGATACCGCCGCGCTGCAGCTCTTCAGAAAGGCCGCGCAATTCAATCCGCAGAGCGCGGAAGCCCATTTCAATCTCGGCGCGATCTACGGGGAAGGCGGCAGCCATTCGCGGGCCATCCAGGAATTTCGCCTGGCGATCTCCCTCGACCCGGGCAGCGTCGAAGGGCATTTCAATCTGGGACTCGCGCTCTATACGACCGGCGGGCTCGACGAGGCCATCGATGAATTCAGGAAGGTGCTGCGCCTGGACGGCGGCCACAAGGAAGCATGCTATTTCCTGGGTCTGGCGTACTACAAGAAGGGCGTATACGCAAAGGCCCTGAAATACCTCCAGCAATCGCTCCAGAACGACGAGGAGAATCCCTCGATCCTCTATCACATCGGGGTGTGTTACAACCTGATGGACCAGCCTCAGAAAGCGATCCCGCCGCTGAAGAAGGTCACTGAGTTAGACCCGGGCGACGGCAAGGCTTACTTCTACCTCGGCGTCGTGTACGACAAGACCGGCATGACGGAACAGGCGAAAGAGAATTATCGAGTGGCCGATCTGAAGTTCCAGAAGACGGGCGCCGGCGGCGGTACCGCGAGATGAAATTCGTTTTCGGCGCCGCGCAGGATCGGCCGGAATGTCGGAGATGGTTCCTGCAGGGTTCCGTGCGATCCATGAGACTATTCGCCGTTGTGTTGATCGCCGCGGGTCTTTTCGGCGGCGCGCATGCCGCGGAGCCGGGCCGCGAGTTTCTCCCGCCGGAGCATTGGGCGTATGAGGCGCTCGGCAGGTTCGAAGCATTGGGATTGTGCGGGCTGCCTTCGGAGAAGCCGTACTCCAGGCCTCAAGTCATCGATATGGTGCGCTCGATCGATGAAGCGATCGCGGCGGCCGGGCGCGCCCTGTCGACCCGGGATGCGTTCGAACTCGAACGGCTGCACAGCGAGTTTTCCGGGATAGCGTCCCGCTTCGATCCCGGCGCGCGGTACGATCCTCCCGTTGTCGCACTCTCCGATACATCCCTGCGGCTGGAAGGCGACGTCGATCTCGCCCTCGCCCCGGCTCGGCAGCCGTTTCAGGACGAAACCGACGTGTTTCTCAAGAGCCGGCCGGGGCTAAAGCTCCACGTCGGATCCCGCCTCACGTATGAAATGCGCTATGACCTGACGTTCGGCCCCGAGCGGGGAGACAGGGCGCGAAACGAGAAACCCTCGCGGAGAGAGAAGAGCTTCAAGGGATTGACGTCCCTCTACGAGCGTTCGTATGCGGTATATCAAACCCGGCGGATCACCCTGGTATTCGGCAGGGAGTACATCGACTGGGGCCCCTCGGACTGGGGAAACCTGCTCGTGTCCCGGACGGCGGGAAGCCTCGATCAGCTGCAGGTGCGGATCCGCTTTCGCAACGTGAATCTCAGCGCCGTCCATGCGCCCCTCTCGACCGCAGGTTCGCGCCGCCTCGCCGCCCACAGGCTCGAAGTTCGTTTGAAACGGCTGCTCGTCGGAATCTCGGAATCGGTTATCTATTCCGGGAGAGGGTTCGATCCGGTGTATGCGTTTCCCATTGCAAGCTACTATGCGAACCAGTTCAACGAGAGAGGGGACGATAACATTCTCTGGAGCGTCGATCTGAAATGCCGGCTCCGGAACGCCCTCGTGCTCTACGGCAGCTTGCTGATCGACGATTTCCAATTCGAGAGGGACGACGGCACGCCCGACAAGCTGGGCTTCGACATCGGAGGCACCCTTGCGCTGTCGCGTCCGGTCCCGCTGACGTTGAAGGTTCGGTACCGGTACGTGGATATCTACACATACACTCATCGCGATTCGGCGAACGCCCACGTCGCCGGATTCGGGCTGCCCGGCGCGGGGGATCCGTTGCTGGGCGGGTATCCGGGGCCCGATACGGACTCGTGGAGAGCGGAGATTCGCGCCTTCCCGCGCCCGGATCTCCCGGTGACCCTGGGGTTGTCCGGCCTGCGGCGGGGCGAGGGAAACGATTTCAGAGCGTTCAACCCGGGAGACGATCCGAATCCCTCCTTTCCCTCGGGAGTGGTGGAGCGGACGTTCGGCATCGATCTCGCGCTCGCATGGGAACTGCGGGGAGGATCGGCCGCCGGCCTGTTTTGGCAATGGCTGAATGTGGACAACAGGGATGCGGTCGCCGGCAATGATGCCGACGACACTTCCATCGCGCTGTCCGTGATGTGGGATTTCTGAGGCGCAACCGGCCGCACTCATATCAATGCTCACCAGACTCTGGGCATCCGTCGAAATCACACGCCCCCACAATATGGCTGCGGCGATGGCATGCATCGCATCCGGATACCTGCTCGCCGGCGGCGCTCCGTTTTCCGGAGCGGTCTCCCCGATGATATTCACCGGTCTCGCCGCCGGATGCGGCAATATGATCAACGACTATTTCGATGCCGATATCGACCGGATCAACAAGCCGAGGCGCCCCATACCGTCCGGGAGACTGTCTCCCCCGGCGGCGCTCTTCCTGTATGGGGCGGGCACGGCGGCCGTGACGGCGGCCGCGCTTTATGCGCTCGCGCCGCGGATGGCCGCGTTCGTTCTCGCCTGGGAAGTCCTCCTCTTCATCTACGCCAGGTTCCTCAAGAGAACGGGGCTGCCGGGCAATGTTCTCGTCGCATGCGTCGCCTCCAGTGCGTTCGTCGCAGGCGCGCTCATTGCCGGCGATCCCGTACGCGCCGCATTCCCCGTGCTGTTTGCGTTTCTCTTCATCATGGGACGCGAATTGGTCAAGGACGCGGAAGATCTCGAAGGAGACAGATCGGCCGGCGCCAAAACGATTGCCGTCGTCTTCGGCCTGGATCGGACGCTTTGCGGCGCGTCCGCCTTTCTTCTCGCCTGCGCGTGCATCGCGCCGATCCCGTGTCTGGCGGGCGCATTCGGCAAACCCTACGGACTCGTCATGGAGCTTGCCGTCGTGCCGGGATTGCTTGCGGCCAGCGCGCTTATTCTCGGGAAGCCCACGCGCCCGCTCCTCACCGCCGTGAGCTGGATTCTGAAAGGAGAGATGTTCCTCGGCATTCTGGCCATGGGATTCGCCTGATCGAGCGTCCGCCCGCCGGCGGGCGCGCCTGCGTCCGCTCCGCGCGCCTCCCGCCATTTCTCCCGTTGACCCTTGTCGCTTATCAATGATACCCTAGCTCCGCAAGATTGCGCCGTGTATTGCTGCGCCGGGCGCCGCGCCCGCATGCGCGCAGACGATGCGGGGCATGCCGAAACAAATGCGAACATGGACAAATTATTCGATCATACATCGGCCGCGCGGCGCTGGTACGCACGGTGGGAAGAATCGGGTCTGTTCACTCCGGACCCCGATTCGTCCAAGGAGCCGTTCGTCATCATCCTTCCCCCTCCCAATGTGACCGGCATTCTGACCGTCGGCCACATCCTCGGGAATTCGGTTCAGGATCTTCTTATCCGCTGGAAAAAGATGCAGGGTTATAATACCCTCTGGCTTCCTGGGGCGCTGTTGGGAATGGAAAGAGCATCACCGAACGCGAATCACGCAGCAGCTCAAGAGCCTCGGATGCGCCCTCGATTGGACCCGGGAAGTATTCACGCTGGATGAAGCGCGCTCGGCCGCCGTCAGGAAGGTCTTTGTGAGCCTCTACGAACAAGGGCTCGTCTACCGCGGGGACTACACGGTCAACTGGTGCACGCTCTGCGGCACGGCGATCTCCGATGAGGAAGTCGAGTACAAGGAGAAGAATTGCAGCCTCTACTGGATCAAGTATCCCCTCGAGGGAGGAGGCCATATCACGGTGGCGACGACCAGGCCGGAGACGATGCTCGGCGACACGGCGGTCGGCGTGAGCACGAGGGACGAGGGCAAGCGCGGGATGGCGGGCAGAACGGCCGCGCTGCCGTTCCTCAACCGGAAGCTCCCCATCATCGCCGATGAAACCGTGGATCCCGAATTCGGCTCGGGATTCGTGAAAGTGACCCCGGCGCACGATCCCAACGATTTTCTGTTTGCGAAACGCCACGGCCTGCCGTTTGTGGTGGTGATCGACCGGTCCGGACGCATGACCGAGGCGGCCGGCGAACCGTTCGCGGGCCTGGACCGGTTCGCGGCGCGCAGGAAGGTGCTGGAAGAACTCGAGAAGCTGGGCCTGCTGGAAAAGGTGGAGCCGTACACCCACTCCCTCGGCCACCACGACCGATGCAAGAGCGTGATCGAACCCCTCCTCTCCGAAGAATGGTTCGTTCGGATGGAACCGCTCGCCGGGCCCGCGATCGGCGCCGTGCTCGACGACGGGGTTCAGTTCTATCCGGCGCGGTGGAGAAACGTCTACCTGAGCTGGATGGAAAATATCAGAGACTGGTGCATCTCGCGGCAGTTGTGGTGGGGGCATCGCATCCCCGTCTGGTATTGCCCCGAGGGGCACCTGACGGTTTCGGAAACGGACCCCAAGGGATGCGCGGAATGCGGGAACCCCGACCTCCGCCAGGACGAGAATGTTCTCGATACGTGGTTCTCCTCGTGGCTGTGGTCGTTTTCTCCGATGGGATGGCCCGATGAAACGAAGGATCTCAAGGTCTTTCACCCGACGACGGTGCTGGTGACCGGATCGGACATCATCTTCTTCTGGGTCGCCAGGATGATTATGGCCTCTATGGCGTTCAGACGGGAGGTGCCGTTCAAACACGTGTTCTTGACCGGCATCGTGCGCGATGCGAAGGGCCGGAAGATGAGCAAGTCCCTCGGCAATTCTCCGGATCCTCTGGACATCATCGACACGTACGGGGCCGATGCGTTTCGATTCACCATGGCGATGCTCTCTCCGCCGGGGCACGACGTGTACTTCTCCGCGGAGAAGGTGGAGGTCGGGCGCAACTTCGTGAACAAGATCTGGCAGGCTTCGCGCATGATATTCGGCGCGTACG
>JACQXT010000230.1 GCA_016208665.1 Chitinivibrionia bacterium
GCAATGGAACACCTGTTGCCCCAAAGACGCTGGGACCGGGGGAGTCAGGAAGACGGTAGAGAGCGTATCCAGACGGTGGGTGCTGCAGCCGCCGGCGGCCGCCTCGAAGGGTTTTCCGCTTATCGATGCAGTTCCCTGCTGTGAAGGGGGCCGCCCTGAAGTGACGAGGATCGAAGACGTTCTTGACCTGGATGTCTTTCTTCAGCAAGTCGCCGGCAGAAGTCTCACCATATCGGCCATGGCCTTTCAGGATGCGGACAATCTTGACCTGGAGAGACTCAGGGGGTGCTGCGTATCGGTCATATCTTCCGAAGGAAGGCTCATTCCATTTTGTGTCTACAACATGACAAGCAGGGAAGGGAAAAGCCTCTACCGCCCGCAAAAGGAAAGGGGATCGTAATGATAGCGATCACCCCCCTGGAGGCATGGATCGGGGAAAAGGCCGGCATAGCCCCTGAACTGACGGGTCGATCTTTTGCGGAGGCGCTTCAGGGGTACCAACTCAGGAAACTGAACGAGACTATCGGGTACGCCCGCCGTGCTTCACCTTTCTACCGACCCCGTTTATCCTTCCTTCCGGCTGTGCCCCTGTCCGCTCTTTCCGATATGGCTCGGCTTCCCTTTACCACCCCCTCAGATATTGCAGCGGAGCCATTTGCTTTTCTGGCGGTTCGTCAGAACGAGGTGGCCAGGATCGTCACCCTTCGCACCTCCGGGAGTACAGGGCAACCAAAGCGACTCTTCTTCACCGAAGAAGATCTGGAATTGACCGTCAACTTCTTCCACCGCGGCATGGCGACCCTCGTCCGCCCGGGACAGAGAGTAGCCATCCTCCTTCCCGGCAAAATGGCCGATAGCGTGGGGGACCTGCTCCTCCGGGGGCTTCGAAGAATGGATGCCCAGGCCCTCGTGTACGGCCCCGTTACGGACCCCCTCGACGCAGTGTCCGTTGTCACTTCCTTCGGCGCCCATTGCCTCGTAGGCATTCCCACGCAGGTCCTCGCCATGGCCCGCTCACGCAGAGGCGCGGCTATCGGGAAAGGACCTATAGAGAGCATTTTGCTGAGCACGGACTATGTCCCCCGGGCTATCGCGGACACCCTGGAAGCGGCGTGGGGCTGCGGGGTCTTCACCCATTACGGCATGACTGAGATGGGCCTTGGAGGTGGAGTTGAGTGCGCGGCCCTTGATGGATACCACCTCAGAGAGGCTGATCTCTACTTCGAGGTGGTCGACCACGCAACAGGAAAGCCCTGCCCTGACGGCGTCACGGGCGAGGTGGTATTTACTACCCTTACAAGGCGAGGGATGCCTCTGATACGGTACCGAACCGGGGATATTGCCCGCATCATTTCGGAACCCTGCCCCTGCGGAAGCGCACTGAGACGGCTGGAACGGGTAAAGGGCAGGTGGGACGGCTCCTTCTGCCTGGGACCAGACTCCCTTCTCAATCTGCCCGACATGGATGAGCTGTTGTTCAGGCTCCCTAACCTGCTCGACTACCGGGCTACCATCTCAAAAAATGAAGCAGGAAACTTCCACCTCCACATTGATGCGCAGGTGACTGAAGAGAGCCCTATTCTCAGAGACAAGGACGTACTTCGCGCCCTTAACGGAATTGATGCCATAAGGAAGACAGTGGGAACAAATCTGGAGATACCGACCGTCCGACTCTCTGCCAACAAGTGCTGGTCCACGACCGGAGTTGCAAAAAGAAGAATCATCACTACCCTATAGGAGAATTGACCAATTTTCTTCTGTCTTTAAAGGCCGATCGTCCATCTGCTGGTAATGGGATTACCCATCTGCACGGTGAGTCTTTGCCTGGTTTCGCCTCCCCGGGTTAAAGGGCTTCTTCCAGTCGAATCTATCTTTCCTGTATACCTCTGCACCTTGTGAATTTTTTCATGTTTAGGGCTTGACGGCTGTTTTTCAATCTGGTAAATTTAGGAATGCAACTAACAAAACGGGAACAAAATGGTATTATTCTTACCATATTGGATAATATGTTCCCCTCATTATATAGCTTAGGCGTCATGGTACTTTATAGCCCATTTCATCTTCGTCACCCTTATGGACTCTCTCAATTCAGGCACTCATCATGGCTGTGAAACAATTAACAAGAGGACGACATACGCAGTCGGTTGCGGCTGCGGATATAGATACTTAAAAGGGGCACAAAATGAGATACGCAGAAACGGGATATAACTTAGAAGTTGATTTAGCCACAGGAAACATTGCAAGGGTAGAGACTGATCCGAAAGTGATGGAACTTCACCTCGGAGGGCTGGGTTCAAGTGTCAAGCTTCACTGGGACAGGGTTCCCCCTGAGACTAAAGCATTTGATCCCGGTAACCTGCTGGTGATCAGTACCGGCCTTTTGAACGGTACACCGGCTTTCAGCGCAAACCGTACCGTTGTCACTTTCATCTCTCCTGAGACAGGGTTGTTGGCATACCCCATGATGGGCGGATTCTTTTCAGCGGAAATGAAGTATGCCGGCTACGACAAGTTCATCTTCCGCAACAAGTCTCCCAAGTGGGTCTATCTATGGGTGAACAACAACAAGGTGGAACTTCGTGATGCCTCTCATCTGGTCGGGAAGGGAGCCCTTGAAACACAGGAGCTTATTCGAAAGGAGCTGAAGGAACCAAAGGCTCAGGTGGCAGCCATAGGACCCGCCGGAGAAAACAGGTGCTTCACCGCTTCCATCGAGCAGGGCAGGTCCAGCGCGAGCCGGCTCGGCGGCGGCGCCGTCATGGGAGACAAGAGGATAAAGGCCGTGGCCGTCCGTGGAACAGGGGACGTAAACCTTGCCCGGGGAGCCGACTTCATGAAACTCATGGATGACGTAAAGGCTTACATAAACTACCGGAATGCAAACCCCATTCCCGACGTCATGACCATCCTGTCCGGAATCGGGTCACCCCAGGAGATGGTCCACACGGATGAGAAGTGGCACACGGAAAACTTCATGTGGGGAAATGCCCGCACCCGGCGAAGGGATTTCTGGAGCAAGGAGAACTCGACCAACTGGACAGAGACCCAGCTGAACACGGTGAAGCGCCTCATCAGCTGCTTTAACTGCCCCCAGCACTGCGGCGGACTCGTCTCCTACGCCGGCGGTCCATACTACATGATGAAGTGCTTCGGGAAGCTTACCTACTGCATGGCATCCTACGTCGATGATCTGGGTTTCAACTTCCGGATCCTCAATCGTGCCACAGAGTACGGGTTCGATTCGTTCTCAACCCCCCAGATTATGGCCTTCGCCGTTGAGCTCTACGAAGCGGGCATTCTCACCGATGACGACTTTGCCGGAACATCCACGTACCCGGCATGCCCGTCCGACAAGGAGGGCAGGTTCTTCTGGCTGCTCGACAGGATAGCACATCGGGAAGGGATTGGAGATATTCTGGCCGACGGCGTCTATGCCGCAGCTCGAAAGATAGGCAACGGCGCGGAGGCATACGACCACAATACCATCAAGAAGCATGAACAGCTTCCTCTCAAATTGGGAACCCTTGACCCCATCTACTTCCTTATGTATGCAACCAACGAAAAGATCAGCATTACCCAGATCGAGGGACAATGGCCGCAGTCGGCCTTCCCTACCATGGAACAGAGAGAGGCATTCGTAAAGGATTGGCCCCAGCTTCCTGATGACCATTTCAAGCAGTATCTTCTGGACTGGGAGATCAGGGGAGAGAAGGCAATACCATATTTCCCGACTCCTTTCATGTGTTCCGAAATCGTTGACTGGATGGAAATGCTTCACAACATTGATGACGCAGTAGGTATGTGCTGCGGTATGTCCGGATTCTGCCTGAAGCCCCCCTATCATATACATAACTACCCGTTATTGATCTCGGCAGCCTCGGGGATGGACCTGGACGAAGCGGGCCTCAAGAAGATAGCCAACAGGAGCAGGAACCTACACAGAGCATTGAATAATAGAATAGGGATGACGAGGGCTGATGAGAAGCCGCCTGAAGACCACTGGAAGAAGAGATTCCCCGAACTCGAAAAGGAACTGTTGGACACGTATTACAAGTTCAAGGGATGGAACATGGACGGAATTCCTACCAGAGAAAGATTGGAGGAATTGGATCTGGGTTATGTTGCAGATGACTTAGAAAAGAGAGGTATATTGAAAGATGGCCAAAATTAAGAAGAAAGTCAAGACGATCAAGGTTGACGCCGACA